>JAEWDJ010000343.1 GCA_023390155.1 Actinomycetes bacterium
CGCGACCTGGAGGACGCCGGCGAGCTCGTCCCGGTCCGGGTCCCCGGCTGGGAGTCGGGCGGCCGGCCCGCGGCCGCATGGATGCACCGCGACGCCCGCCGACCGCGACGCGTGGAGGCGGCCGCGCTGCTCTCCCCCTTCGACCCGGTGGTCTGGTTCCGCGACCGCGCGCTGCGCATGTTCGGGTTCCACTACCGCATCGAGATCTACACGCCGGCGCCGCAGCGCGTCTACGGCTACTACTCGCTGCCGATCCTGTTGGACGACGCGCTGGTCGGCCGGATCGACCTCAAGAGCGACCGCCAGGCCGGCGTGCTGCGGGTGCAGTCCGCGTGGACCGAGCCCGGCGCTCCGGAGGCGACGGTGGAGCGGCTCGTCCCGCTGCTCGCCGAGACCGCCGCGTGGCAGGGGCTCGGCGGTGTGGAGCTCTCCACCGAGGCGCGCGGCGACCTCGCGCCGCTGCTGCGCTCCGCCCTCGGCTGACGGGGCGCGGAGCTAGAAGCCCGCGCCCATCTTCTCGAGGCGCTCGACGCGCTCCGGGATGGGCGGGTGCGTGCTGAACAGGCGGCTCATCAGGCTGGGCTTCAGCGGCTCAGCGATCCACAGGTGCGCCATCGAGGTGTTCTGCTTGCGCATGGGCTGCGCGTACGCCTCCAGCTTGAGCAGAGCGCTCGCGAGCGCGTCCGGGTGCCGGGTCGTCATGGCGCCGGTGGCGTCGGCGAGGTACTCCCGCTGTCGCGAGACGGCGAGCTGGATGAGGGTGGCGAGCAGCGGAGCGACGATCGCGGCGACGAGCCCGAAGACGAGCACGATCGGGTTGCCGCCGCCCCCGCCGTTGTTGTTGTTGCTGCGGTTGTTGCCCAGTGCGCCGAAGAACGCCATGCGCATGAAGATGTCGGCGACGAGGCCGATCGCGACGGTCAGGCCGAACACGATCATCGAGAGCCGGATGTCGTAGTTGCGCACGTGCCCGAGCTCGTGCGCCATCACGCCCTCCAGCTCAGCGTCGGTCATGATGTCGAGCAGCCCGGTCGTCGCAGCCACGGAGGCGTGCTGTGGATCCCGCCCCGTGGCGAAGGCGTTGGGCGCCGGATCGTTCACGATGTAGACCGCCGGCATGGGCGTCCCGGTCGTGATCGAGAGGTTCTCGACGACGTTCCAGAGCCGCGGGTTGTCGGCCTTGGTGATCTGCACCGCCCCCGACATGCTGAGCGCCTGGCTGCTGGCCATGTAGTACTGGAAGACCGAGTACAGCACGGCGCCGATGATGACGACGGCGAAGATCGTCCAGTTGTTGTAGAGGTAGGCGGCCAGCCAGCCGAGCGCGCCGATGATGATCAGGAACAGCAGGATGATGAAGACCGTGTTGCGCTTGTTCCTGGCGATTGCCCTGTACATCTATGCCCTGCTGCTCGCGGGTGTCCGGATGCCGGGACTAGAACTGCACGCGCGGCGGCTCGGCGATCGCGGCGAGGTTCTCGACCTCGAAGAAGTCGCGCTCGCTGAAGCCGAGACGGCGGGCGAAGAGGTTGTTCGGGAACACCTTGATCTTCGTGTTGAACTCGCGCACGCCGCCGTTGTAGAACCGGCGGGACGCCTGGATCTTGTCCTCGGTGTCGACCAGGTCGGCCTGGAGGCGCAGGAAGTTCTGGCTCGCCTGCAGCTGCGGGTAGGCCTCCGCCACGGCGAAGATGCTCTTCAGCGCGGTCTGCATGTGACCCTCGGCCACGGACGCCTCGGCCGGCCCCTGGGCCGACAGCGTCTCGGCTCGCGCCTGGGTCACCGACTCGAAGACGCCCTTCTCGTGCGCCGCGTAGCCCTTGACCGTCTCGATGAGGTTCGGGATGAGGTCGGCACGGCGCTTCAGCTGGACCGTGATGTCGCTCCACGCCTCGTCGACGCGCACCTTGAGGGTGACGAGCGAGTTGTAGGTGGCCCACAGGTAGATCCCGATGATCGCGACGATCACGACGACGATGATGACCGGAATGAGCCATTCCATTTTCGGGTACTCCTTGCGTGGGGCGCGGACGGTTCGGGCGCAGCTTCATCCTAACGGCGGCGCACCGGCCTCCCACCGCGTTCCCATGACTCTCAAAGCTACGCGACGGTCGGTTCCGAGCCGGGGCGGCAGGCGGGCCGGGTGCACAATGGACCCGTGAGCGAGGCGGTCGAGCGGCGTGGGCGGGGACGGCCGCGCAAGGCGCACGGGGCGGGCTCGGCGCGCGCGGCGATCGTGAAGGCGGCGTCGGAGGAGTTCGTCGAGCGCGGCTACGAGGCGGCGTCCCTGCGGGCGGTCGCCCGGCGCGCCGGTGTCGACTCCGCGCTCGTGCACCACTACTTCGACGGGAAGGCCGACCTGTTCGCGGCCTCGCTCGAGGCCCCGCTGCGGCCCGACCGCGTCCTGGAGGTGGTGCTGAGCGCGCCGCGCGAGGAGGTCGGCGAGCGGCTCGTGCTGTTCCTCTGCGAGCAGCTCGACGACGAGCGGGCGGCGAAGCGGATGGTCGTCGTGCTGCGGACGGCGCTCGGCAGCGGCCCGGGGACGCGCATGGTCCGCGAGTTCCTGGCGCGGGAGGTCCTCTCTCGGCTGGTGGCCCTGAACGAGGGCGCCGCGGATGCCGGCCTGAGGGCCGACCTGGCGGCGGCGCAGATCGTCGGGCTCATCCTGACGCGCTACGTGCTCGCGCTGGAGCCGGTCGCCTCCGCGTCGCCCGCGGAGCTCGCGCGACGGGTCGGCCCGGTCGTCCAGTGGCACCTCTTCGGCGCTCCTCTCGGAGGGTGAGCGCAGAGTCTTGACGCCGGCCGGCGCGCGGGCGAATAATTCAGCACATGATGAATTCCTCGCCGGACGCCGCCGTCGTCGTCGACGGCCTCCGGGTCCGTCGCGGCCGGACGACGGTGCTCGACGGGCTGACCCTCGCGGTCCCCCGCGGCCAGGTCGTCGGCCTGCTCGGGCCGAGCGGCTGCGGCAAGACGACGCTGATGCGCTCCATCGTCGGGGTGCAGCGCGTCGCCGGCGGCACGGTGACGGTGCTCGGGCAGCCGGCTGGCTCCGCCGCGCTGCGGCACCGCGTCGGCTACGTCACCCAGGCCGCGAGCGTCTACGACGACCTGACCGTCGCACAGAACCTGGCGTACTTCCGCCGGGTGCTCGGCGCCGGGGCGGACGACGTCGCGCGCGCCATCGAGGCCACCGACCTCGGCGCGAACGCCGGACAGCTCGTCTCCACCCTCTCCGGCGGCCAGCGCAGTCGTGTCTCACTCGCCGCCGCGCTGCTGGGCTCCCCCGACGTGCTGGTGCTCGACGAGCCGACCGTCGGACTCGACCCCCTCCTCCGCGCCGACCTGTGGGGGCTCTTCCACCGGCTTGTCGAGGGCGGGACGAGCCTGCTCATCTCCAGCCACGTGATGGACGAGGCCACACGGTGCGACCGGCTGCTGCTGATGCGGGAGGGCGCCATCCTGGTCGACAGCACGCCGGAGGAGCTGCTGGCCGAGACCGGCGCGGCCGACGCCGAGGGCGCCTTCCTCGCGCTGCTGCGGCGCAGGCACCCGCGCCACCAGCTCCCGGATCAGGACGCGCGATGAACGCCACCCGCACGTTCGCCACCGCCGGCCGGGTGCTGACGCAGATCCGCCACGACCCGCGCACGGTCGCGCTGCTCGTGATCGTGCCGAGCCTCCTGATCGGGCTGGTCGCCTGGATCTTCACCGACACCGACGTCTTCGCCTCGATCGGGCCGGCGATGCTCGCGCTGTTCCCGTTCATCGTCATGTTCCTCGTGACGAGCATCACCACACTGCGGGAGCGGCGCACCGGCACGCTCGAGCGCCTCCTCTCCATGCCGCTCGGCAAGGGCGACTTCATCCTGGGCTACACGCTCGCCTTCGCCGCGCTCGCGGTGGTGCAGTCGGCGGTCGCGGTGTCGTTCGCGGTGTGGGTCTGCGGCCTCGACATCGAGGGCAGCGTCTGGCTGCTCTTCGCGGTGGCCGTCGCGGACGCGGTGCTCGGGACGACGCTCGGGTTGTTCGTGAGCGCGTTCGCGCGGACGGAGTTCCAGGTCGTCCAGTTCATGCCGGCGATCGTCTTCCCGCAGATCCTGCTCGGCGGCATCTTCCTCCCCCGCGACCAGCTGCCCGACGTGCTGCACGCGATCAGCGACTGGCTGCCGCTCTCGCACGCGATCGACGCCCTGAACGCCGTGGCGACGGACTCCCACGATGCCGCCTACATCGGCGGCGAGCTGCTCATCATCGGGGCGTTCGCGCTGGGAGCCGTCATCGTCGGCGCGCTGACGCTGCAGCGGCGCACGCCCTGAGCCCGCCCGCTCCCGAACCGTGCTGGCACGGATGGGCAGCCCGCGCGAGCCGCGGCTAGGGTGGACCACGTGAGCGTCGAGTACGGAATGGAACTCGGCGGCATGGGGGCTCTCGTCGAGAAGCTGCGCTCTGCCGTCCGGGCCATCGAAACGGAACTGTCCACCCTGGACGAGGAGGCCGCGCGGTTGCGCTCCTCGTGGACCGGCGAGGCGTCCGCCGCCTACGACCGGGCGCACGCCGACTGGACCCAGTCCCTGGTCGCGCTGAACGCCGCGCTCGACCGGTCCGCGTCCGCCGCGGAGAACGCGGTCACGCGGCACCTGGCCGCGCGGGCGGAGGTGGCGGCCCTGTGGAAGTGAGACCCGAGCTCGACGCCGATCCGGCGGCGCGGTCCCGGAGGCTGCTCGCCGAGGCGCGGGCGGTGCAGGCCGACCTCAGCGCCTTCCTCGCGTCCTCGCGGGCCCAGCTCGCCGAGGGCTTCGGCCCGGCAGCGGTGACCGCCGAATACGGCGAGGACGGCGTCCTGGCCTACCTCCGCATCGACGGGGAGGC
This sequence comes from Actinomycetes bacterium, assembly GCA_023390155.1. GTDB lineage: Bacteria > Actinomycetota > Actinomycetes > Actinomycetales > Microbacteriaceae > Leifsonia. The sequence continues at coordinate 4,873 of JAEWDJ010000343.1, forward strand.
GCGCAAGCAGCTGACGGAGGAGCAGCTCCTCGCCCAGCTCGAGGCGGCCCTCATCGTCAGCCCCGCCATCGGGGTCGGCCGCGACCCGAGCGCCCTCGCCGCCCGTTTGAACGCCCTGGTGGCGTCGGCGGCCGCCCGGCAGGAGCGGCAGCCGCGAGCGGAGTACTCGACGCGCGACGGCGCCCTGACGCTGCAGAGCGTCGACGGCCGGCCGGTCGGCGTCACCACCCGCCCGGGATGGATCCTGTCCGAGCCGTCGAACGACCTCGGCACGGCGATCGTCCGGCTCGCACGACAGGCGGCGGTGGCCGCCGAAGACGAAAGGGGGACGGTGTGACCGACACCGTGGTCATCAACGGGGCCGTTCTCGAGAAGGACGCCGAGGCCGTCTGGCAGGCCGGCGCCGACAGCCTGAAGGGCATGGCGGACGCCCTGCCCGTCATCGCGGCCCCCGACTTCTCCATCATCCCCGGCGGGCAGGAGGCGGCGAAGCTCTACGTGACCGCCCGCCAGGCCCTCGCCGACTACATCACCGGCGGTCAGAGCGAGTTCCTCGCGTTCGAACACCTGCTGCTGCAGACCGCGATCGCCTACGGCAAGGCGCACGGCGCCACCGTCGAGGACATCACCCGCATGGAGAAGGAGCTCGAGTCATGAGCTACGTCGATTGGATCCGCGAGCAGATCGTCGAGCAGCTCAAGACGGGGAAAGAGGGGCTCGACTGGATCGACGCGAACGGTCCGGAGATGATCCGGACGGCGATGAACATCTACCTCGACACGATCCTCCACCTGCCCATCCCCGGCGCGTTCACCGACCGATTCGCGGATGAGGCGATCGCCAAGCTGCAGGAGGGCACTGCCGAGATCCGGAAAGCACTGAGCGAGGCCGAGAAGGCGATCGCCTATGTCGGAAGCCCGGACCGCCTCCGTGCGGCGGCGACCGCGATCGGCGACCAGGTGATCGCCCCCTCCCGAGAGCTCGCACCGACGCTCGTGCTCGGCAAGCTCCCGTCGACATCGTCGTCCAACTGGAATGACGGCGAGGCGAGCGAGGCGTACGTGCGGGCTGTGGACGGCCGGGCCGACGCCGTCACGAAGGTCGACACGTATGCAAACCCGATCTCGTCTGCTCTCGACGATCTGGCCGACGCCATCGAGAACCACTATCTGGCGGTGCTCGGAGCTATCGCAGGGTCGGTGGTCGCGATCCTCGGCATCGTGGAGGCGATCATCGCCTGCGTCGGTGTCGTGACGATCCCGGCGGCGGTCATCGGCATCATCAGCGCGGTGGTCGGTGCGGTCGGGGCTGCGATCGGCTTCTACCAGGTGTTCGTGACCGCCGAGCAGAACGCGCGCTCCATCACCGGCGACCTGAGCGGCGAGATTCCGGCCTGGCCGCGGGTGCTGGCATGAGCGGCTACGTATGGTGTCGCTCTGGAGTGGAGGTAGGAGAATGATCGGATCCGACCCCGCAGCCCTCCGGCTACCCGACCGGCGTGGCTCGGCGATCCTGGCTTGGAAGGTCGTCACCTTCGTTTCCCTCGGGCTCGCGATCCTGGGCTGGCTCGCGTTCATCCTGCTGATGTTCGTCGCCTTGTACTCCGGCGACGCTACGCCCGTCACTGTGGACCTCGTCGTGACCGGTGTGCTCATGATCCTCGGCTTCGCGGGTATCGCCGTCGTCGCCCGCCAGCAGGCGGCGCAGCGGGAGGACCTGGCCGACGCGCTCACGGTCGCCGGCCACGCCGGTGTGGACGTCCGCCGGCTCCAGGCCGGGCGCCCTGTCCCGTCTCCTCTGGGTGTCGAATTGCGGCTGCGCCGCGGGCGCGACGGATCCGGCTCGCGCCTGCTGCTCGTCGACGCTTTCGCGCTCGCTTCGGCCCAGGGCAACCGATGAGTGCCCCGGCGACCTCGGGGGTCGCGCTCCGGGATGCCTTCGGCGGCTCCATCCGCGCCTGGAAGGGCACGGGCGTGACGGCCCTGAGCCTGGCGATCCTGGGCGCCCTCGGCGTGCTCGTGCTGCTGTTCGTCGGGCTGTATTCCGGCGACTATGCCCCGCTGCTGGTCACCGGGCTCGTCACCGTCCTCCTGGCGCTGATCGGCATCATCTCGGTCGCCGTCGTGTTCACGAAGCAGAACGACCAGCGCGACGCCCTCTCCGACGCGCTCACGCTCGCCGGCCACGCGGGCGTCGATGTGCGGCGGCTGCAGGCGGGCCGGCCGGTGCCGTCGCCGCAGGGCGTCGAGCTGCGGCTGCGTCGGGAGAAGGACGACGCGGGCGCGCGCTGGCTGCTGGTCGACGCGTACGCGTATGCGCCGCGGCCGACGGCCTAGCGCCTCCTACTCCCCCAGCACGCGACGCAGGTAGGTGTTCTCGAACCGGCGCTCGGGGTCCAGGCGGTCGCGCACGGCCAGGAAGTCGTCGAACCGCGGGTAGACGGTGCGCAGTGACGCGGCGTCGCGGTAGTGCATCTTGCCCCAGTGCGGCCGGCCCTCGTGCGCGGTCATGATCTCCTCGACGGCCCGGAAATAGGCGGTGGGGTCCTCCCGGTAGTAGCGGTGGACGGCGATGTAGCCCGAGTCGCGGCCGTACGCGGTCGAGAGCCAGTTGTCGTCGGCGGCGGCCGAGCGCACCTCGATGGGGAAGGAGATGCGCCACCCGCGCTTCTCGATGAGCGCCTTCACCGCGGCGAGCGCCTCAGGCACCGCCTCGCGCGGGAGGGCGTACTCCATCTCGCGGAAGCGCACCGTGCGGTTGGTCACGTAGACCCGCGGCGAGTGGTCGGTGAAGTCGCGGTTGCCGGTGAGCTTCTGCGCGAGGCGGCTGAACGGCGGGACGATCGCCGGGACGAGCGTGCCGGCTGCGCATACCCCGCGGTAGAGGCCGTTGGCGAGGAGCTCGTCGTCCATCCAGCGCCCGACCCGGGAGAGCGGCGCGCGCTGCTCGGTGAGCGGCAGGCGCGTGTTGGTCTTGGTGAGGGCCGTCTCGGTGTGCGGGAACCAGTAGAACTCGAAGTGGTCCTCGGCTGCCGACCGGGCGAGGTAGGCGTCGAGCACGTCCTGCAGCGGCTCGGGACGTTCGACGGCCTTCAGGAGGAAGGCGGGGACGCACTGGAGGGTGATGTCGAGGATGACGCCCAGCGCGCCGAGGCCGAGGCGTGCGGCGGGCAGGAGTTCGGCGTTCTCGGTCTCGCTGATGTGCAGCACCTCGCCCTGGCCCGTCACGAGGGTGAGGGCGACGATCTGGGTGGCGAGGCCGCCGAAGGAGCCGCCGGTGCCGTGCGTGCCGGTGGAGGTGGCGCCGGCGACGGTCTGGCGGTCGATGTCCCCCATGTTCTGGAGCGCGAGGCCGTGCGGGCGCAGGAGGGCCGGCAGCTGGTGGAGGTGCGTGCCTGCCGCGAGGGTGACCCGGCCCCGCGCGCCCG
>JAEWDJ010000394.1 GCA_023390155.1 Actinomycetes bacterium
TGTGCAGAAGCGGGCCCCGTCCACGGGGGCCCGCTTCTGCTTTCCCGCCGCGCCCCGGCTGTAGGGTGGCGGGTAGACGAGGGGAGTTTCCGGGTGGATGTCGTGGGCGTGCTGCAATGGATCGGCGTGATCGTGTGCCTGATCCTCGCGCTGACGGGCTTCATCCCGGTGATCGCCGCGGCCGCGACCTTCTTCGTCATCCCCTTCCACGCGTGGATCAACCACTACAAGAAGGCCGCACCCTACCTGCCGCGCGTCGCCATCGTGGTGCCCGCCTGGAACGAGGGCGCGGTGATCGGCGCCTCCATCGACCGGCTGATGAAGCTCGACTACCCCACGGAGGCGCTGCGCATTTACGTGGTCGACGACGCCTCCACCGACCAGACGCCCGACGTCGTCCGCAGCCGCGAGGCGCAGTATCCGGGCAACGTCTTCCTGCTGCGCCGCGAGCAGGGCGGGCAGGGCAAGGCGCACACGCTCAACCACGGCATCAGCCGCATCCTCGAGGACGACTGGATGGAGGCGCTCCTCGTCATGGACGCCGACGTCATCTACCTCCCCGACTCGCTGCGCCGCATGACCCGGCACCTGGCCGACCCCGAGGTCGGCGCCGTCTCGGCGTACATCCGCGAGGGCAGCACGCAGGGCCGCAACTACCTGACCAAGTTCATCGGCGTGGAGTACGTGCTGTCGCAGCCCGCGGCCCGGCGCGCGCAGAACGTCCTCGGGGCGCAGGCCTGCCTGGCCGGTGGCGCCCAGCTGCACACCCGCGAGAACCTCGTCGCCATCGGCGGCCGGATCGACACCTCCTCCCTCGCCGAGGACACCATCACCACGTTCGAGACCCAGCTGAAAGGCCGCAAGGTCGTCTTCGAGCCGCACGCGCACGTGCTCGCGGAGGAGCCCAGCAGGGTCGACGCCCTCTGGAAGCAGCGCCTGCGCTGGGCACGAGGCAACGTCACCGTGACGGCGCGCTACTCGAAGGTGTGGTTCCGCCCGTCGAAGGTGCACCACCTCGGCGCATGGACGTTCGGCATCGTGTGGTTCAGCCTCTGGCTCCTGCCGCTCATCATGGTGATCTCGGCGATCGGCCTCGCCGGGCTGCTGTTCCTCCAGTCGCCCTTCGCGACCGGCGTCTTCCGCGCCCTGTGGATCAGCGCCGCGCTCGCCTACCTCTTCGTGCTGATACTCGGCTCGCTGACCGACAGCCGCACCACCGGCAGGGCCGTCGGGCACGTCATCCTGTTCCCCGGCATCGTCAACATGCTGGTGATGGTGACGGCGCTCTTCCCGCCGCTGACGCTCGTCTGGCTGCCGGCGCTCTTCGGCGTCACCCTGTCCGAGTCGTCGATCTTCGTGCTCACCCTGCTGATCTACATCTGGATCCCGTTCTCCATGCTCGTCGCCTGGCTCGCCCGCGTCGTCGAGAAGCGCAAGGGCCTGCGCTGGCTCGCGCCCGTCTTCATCTACCTCGCCGGCTACGGCTCGCTCCTCTGCGCCATCACCCTCGACTCCTACTTCAAGGAGCTCGCCGGCGCCGAGGCCCGTTGGGACAAGACGGAGAAGGTCGGCCGCGTCGCGGTGTGAGGCGGGGCACCTCCCGGGCGAACGACCCGGCGAGCGCCCGGTCGACGTTCACGTGGTTGCGCCCACTCACGACGAACGGCCCGACGAAGTTCACGTGGTTGCGCTTATCCGGGCGGAATAACCGCATCTAGCCGCACCTCGGAGGCGGCCAGCTCGGGTAGGTGTCAAGGGTGCTTGACAGAAACCGCTGGAGCCCGGATGCTGGAGGCATGACAAGCAACCTTGACACTCGTGCTGCCGGACCCACCGAGCGGAAGCGCACGCGCGGATTCGCACTGCAGTTCACGCTGGGGATGGCGGCCTACGGGCTCGTGCTGGCGGCATCGCTGATCTGGGGCGACCTGGACGGGGACGATCCCGTGCGGTTCGCATGGGCGGTGGCGCCGGTCGTGCCGGTGGCGGCGGTGGCGGTCGTCCTGGTCCGCTACGTGCTGCGCTCCGACGAGTTCGAGCTCGTCCAGACGCTCAAGGGCCTCGCCGTGGGGTTCGTCGTGACGATGCTGCTGGCGGTGCTGGCCGGTTTCCTCGGGATCGCGGGGCTCGACATCCCGGGGCTGGGCTGGTGGCTGTACGCGGCCGGGATGCTGGCGTGGCTCGCGGCGACGATCGCGATCAAGCTGCGATGAAGAACGAGCTGAGGGCGCTCCGAGAGGAGCACGCGCTGTCGCAGGGCGCGCTCGCGGAGCGGCTCGGCGTCTCGCGGCAGACGGTGAACGCGCTGGAGACCGGCAAGTACGACCCGTCCCTCCCGCTCGCCTTTCGCATCGCGAAACTGTTCGGGAGGCCGATCGAGGCGATCTTCACGCCCGACGAGTGAGCAAGGTCGACACGGCGAACGGCGCCGCGGGAGTCCCGCAGCGCCGTTCCGCCTGTTCGCCGCTCAGTCGACGATCGTGATCTTGACCGGGATGTTGCCTCGCGTGGCGTTGGAGTACGGGCACACGTGGTGCGCCTTCTCGCCCAGCTGCTCGGCGACGTCGCGGCTGACGTTCGGAACGTAGACGTCGAGCTCGACGGCCAGGCCGTAGCCTCCCTCGCCGTTGCCGCCGATGCCGACGCTCGCCGAGACGGCGGAGTCGGTGGTGTTGAGCTTCTCGGAGCGGCCGACGGCGTGCAGGGCGCTGAGGAAGCAGGCGGCGAAGCCGGCCGCGAAGAGCTGCTCCGGGTTGGTGCCCTCGCCCGAGCCGCCGAGCTCGCGCGGCGGACGGGTGTCGAGGTCGATCAGGTCGTCCTCGCTGCGGACGTGCCCGTCACGGCCACCTCCGGTGGCGTGAGCGATGGCGGTGTATGCGATTTCCATGAGCTCAGCCCACTCCAGCGGTCTGAACGCGCACTGGGAGCCCGGTGATCAGGGCGGGTGTATAAGACGCTAGCGTGGAGGCATGAAGGTCCGCGGCATCATCCAGAGCAGCGAGACGAGCGAGCTGACGGCCGAGGCGGACGACGCCCAGACCGCGCGGGCGCTGGTCGAGGAGCAGGTCCCGGAGGGGTACGAGCTGCTGCAGGTCCACAACGCCATGCCGCGTGGCGGGCGCGTCATCGCGACGGCGATCATGCGCGTCGCCGAGACCCGGGAGATCGAGGCGGACGGTCCCGACTACACGACGGCGCGGGATGCGCTGCGCGCCGCCGTCCCGGAGGGGCAGCGGCTGCTCTCGATCACCGTCCTGGCGGAGTAGCGCCCACCGGCACCGTCACGCCCGCGGCCTCCTCCAGCAGCGGCCAGAGGCGAGCGCCGACGCGCGGCGAGCGCGATTCCCGCGTGGGATGGGCGTGCGTGGGGATGCCCTTGGTGCGGGCGACCGGGCCGAGGTAGTCCTCCCCGGTGAGGTCCGGGTCGAGGACCGCACGGACCGGCGCCCAGGCGCCGTGATCCTTGCCCTGGGTCCAGGCGGCCTGCAGGTTGTCGACGAAGCGCTTGGCGCGGCTCGGCTGGTTGACGCCGCGGATACCGGGCGTGCGGCCGGAGGTCGAGTAGCCGGGGTGGACGACGAGGCTCGTCACTCCGCTGCCGGCGGCGCGGAGGCGCCGGTCCAGCTCGAACCCGAACACCTGGGCGGCGATCTTGGAGCCCGAGTACGCGCGCCACGACGTGTAGGAGCGTTCGAGCTGGAGGTCGTCGATCCGCAGGCGGCCGAGGCGCGTGGCCAGGGATCCGAGGGTGACGATGCGTGCGCCCGGGGTCCGCT
>JAEWDJ010000020.1 GCA_023390155.1 Actinomycetes bacterium
CTGCGTGACCGCCGCGATGCGTCCGGAGACGCGGCGGGCGCCGAGGGAGTGCGCCCGCTCGCCGAGGGCGTCGTGCAGTGTCGTGCGGCGCACACCCCGGCCCGGACGCTCCTGGAAGCGGTGCTCGACGCGCGCGGGCCCGTCCACGTAGGCGATGCCCGCGAGCGGACGGCCCGGCGGGTCCACGCCGATCCGGTGCAGGGCGGCGAGGGCGCCGGGCATCAGGCCTTCACCGCACGCCTTGTCGATCGGGGCGGAGCGCGGCTCCACGACGAGCACGTCCATCCCGTCGAGCCGGGCCTCGATCGCGCAGGCGAGGCCGACCGGTCCGCCGCCGACGACGATCAGCTCGGCGGCGGTCATGCCCGTGCGGGGGTCACCGTCGCCAGGGCGCGGTTCTCGCAGGGGATGCGCACGGCGAGGAGCAGGACGGCGTTGAGCACCGTGAAGGCGATCGCGGTGATCCAGGCGGTGTGCACGAGCGGCAGGGCGAATCCCTCCACCACCACGGCGATGTAGTTGGGGTGCTTCAGCCAGCGGTACGGGCCGCGGGCGACCAGCGGCAGATCGCGCACGATGATGACGCGGGTGTTCCAGCGCGGGCCGAGCGACGCGATGCACCACCAGCGGAGCGCCTGGCTGGCGAGCACGAGCGCGAACATCGGCCAGCCGAGCCAGGGCAGGAAGGGCCGGTCCGCGAACCACACCTCGGCGAGGCACGCGAGCAGCAGCCCGGTGTGCAGGGCGACCATCGGCGGGAAGTGCCGGCGGCCGAACTCCACGCCGCCGCGCGCGAACGACCAGCGGGCGTTGCGGGCGGAGACGACCAGCTCGGCGATGCGCTCGGCGCCGGTGGCGAGCACGAGCACCGTGTACCAGATCACGCGGCGGCGCCGATCGCCGGGGTGGCTCGGGCCGCGCCGTCCGCCCAGCGCAGCAGCACGAGCTCGCTGGTGACGCCGGGCCCGAGCGCGAAGAGGAGGCCGACGGTGCCGGCCGCATGGGCGTCGAGCTGTTCGGCGAGCACGTGCAGCACGGCGGCGGAGGAGAGGTTGCCGACGCGGGCGAGCGATCGCCAGCTCGCGTCGAGGGCGCCGTCGGGCAGGTTGAGCGCCTGGGCGAACGCCTCCAGCACCTTCGGCCCGCCGGGGTGCGCGGCCCAGGCCGTCACGTCGGCGACCTCCAGGCCGTGCGCCGCCAGGATCCCGCGCGCGTCGCCGGCGAAGTTGCGCTCGATGACCTCGGGGACGCCGGCGCTCAGGACGATGCGGAAGCCGGTGCCGCCGATGTCCCAGCCGATCACGTCGGCCGTGTCGGGGTAGATGTGGCTGCGCGTGTCGACGACCTCGGGGCCGGCGAGCCCGAGCGTGTCGGCGCGGGCGTCGCCCACCATCACGACCGCTGCCGCTCCGTCGCCGAACAGCCCGCTCGCCACGATGTTGGCCATCGAGTCGTCACTGGCCTGCACGGTGAGCGAGCAGAGCTCGACCGACAGCAGCACCGCGACCTCGCCGGGATGCCCGGCCAGGTAGTCGTTGACCCGCGCGATGCCGGCGGCCCCGGCGACGCAGCCCAGGCCGAAGCTCGGCAGGCGCTTCACGTCGGGGCGCAGGCCGAGACGGGACACCAGCTGGGCGTCGATCGACGGGGCGGCGATGCCGGTCACGGAGGTGAAGAGGAGGAAGTCGACGTCGGCCGGCGCGAGCCCGGCGGCGGAGAGCGCCGCGGTCACCGCGCGCTCGGCCAGCGTGGTCCCCTCGGCGATGAAGAAGTCGTTCGACTCCTGGAACGACGCGAGCGAGCTGTACCGCTCGAGCGGCATGACCAGGCTGCGCGTCCGGACCCCGCTCGCCTCGTGGATGCGCCGCATGACGGCCTGCCGTTTCGGGTCCGCGGTGATCATCCCCAGCAGTGCGGCGGTGATCTCGCCCTGGGAGTAGCTGCGGGCCGGGAGCACCGGCGCCACCGACACGATTCGGCTCACATGCGCAACGTACCACCGGGGAGGGCGCGGCGACGATGGGTCACGGGAGGCTCCCATCCCGGTGGCACGAGACGCCGGGCGGCGTCAGGCGAGCACGGCCAGCGCGTCGATCTCCACGAGCATCTCGGCGCGCGGGAGGCCCGTGAAGACCGTCGTGCGCGCCGGGAGCACGCCGGAGGCGACGCGCGCGCCCACGAACTCGCCGTAGGCCTCGTTCATCGGGCCGAAGTCGTCGCGGGTGGTGAGGTAGACCCGCAGCATCATCACGTCGTCGAAGGTGGCGCCGCCGGCGGCGAGGATGGCCTCCACGTTCTGGAGGGTGCGGATGGTCTGGGCCTTCACGTCGCCGGGGTGCAGGTACTCGTTGCTGGCCGGGTCGACGGAGCCCTGACCCGAGACCTGCAGGAACGGCCCGCGGCGCACGCCCTGCGAGAAGGTGTGGGCGGGCGCGGGGGCCTCGGTGGTCGAGACGGCGATGCGGTCGGTCATGCGGTGCCTTTCAGGTCGACGGGCGCGGGTGCGCCCCGGGGAGGGGGGGTCGGATGGGAGGGCGCCCGGGGG
>JAEWDJ010000039.1 GCA_023390155.1 Actinomycetes bacterium
GCCCTCGGCGCCCGCGCCGCCGCGCGTGCGGCGACGGTTGCGGTTGCGGCCGCTGCCCGCGCGGTCGCCCTCGGCGCCGCCCTGCGCACCACCGCGGGTCGACTCCGGCTTGACCGCCGGGGTGTTCTTCAGCCGGCCTTTGGAGCCCTCGGGGATGCCGAGGTCCGTGTAGAGGTGCGGGCTCGACGAGTAGGTCTCGACCGGCTCCGGCTGCCCCATCTCGAGCGCCCGGTTGATGAGCGCCCACTTGTGCAGGTCGTCCCAGTCGACGAACGTGATCGCGGTGCCGGTCTTGCCGGCGCGGCCGGTGCGGCCCGCGCGGTGCAGGTAGGTGTCGTGGTCGTCCGGCACGGTGTGGTTGATCACGTGCGTGACGTCGTTGACGTCGATGCCGCGCGCGGCGACGTCGGTGGCGATCAGGATGTCCTTCTTGCCCGCCTTGAAGGCGGCCATGGCGCGCTCGCGCTGCTCCTGGTTGAGGTCGCCGTGCACGGCCGCGGCGTTGAAGCCCCGGTCGTTCAGCTCCTCGACGAGCTTGGCGGCGGCGCGCTTCGTGCGGGTGAAGACGACGGTCTTGCCGCGGCCCTCCGCCTGCAGGATGCGGCCGATGACCTCGTCCTTGTCGAGCGAGTGCGCGCGGTAGACCACGTGCTTGATGTTCGCCTGCGTGAGGCCCTCGTCCGGATCGGTCGCACGGATGTGGACCGGGCGGGTCATGAAGCGGCGTGCCAGCGCGACGATCGGGCCCGGCATGGTCGCCGAGAACAGCATGGTGTGGCGCGTGGCCGGCACCTGCTGGAAGATCTTCTCGATGTCGGCGAGGAAGCCGAGGTCGAGCATCTTGTCGGCCTCGTCGAGCACGACCTCCTTGACCTGCTTGAGGTCGAGCAGGCGCTGGCCCGCAAGGTCGAGGAGACGGCCGGGGGTGCCGACGACGATCTGGGCGCCGGCCTTCAGCTGCTCGATCTGGCCCTCGTACGCCTTGCCGCCGTAGATGCTGACGACCTTGGTGGCGCGGTTGGAGGTGGCGAGCTCGAGGTCTTCGGCGACCTGCACGCACAGCTCACGGGTCGGCACGACCACGAGGGCCTGCACGCCGGGTGCGGGGTCGAGCCCGAGGCGCTGGATGATGGGGAGGCCGAAGCCGAAGGTCTTGCCGGTGCCCGTCTTCGCCTGGCCGATGATGTCCTGGCCGGTGAGGGCGAGCGGGATGGTCTGGGCCTGGATGGGGAACGGCTCGATTATGCCCTTGGCGGCGAGCGCGTCCACCATGTCCTGGTCGATGTTGAGTTCTGAGAAAGTCAAGAGTGAATGCCTGTCGGTTCGATACGTGAGGTCTACGCCCTGTCCTCTGTCGCAGGCGTAGGGGCCGCCGATCCAACGCCGACGGACAGGAGAAGCCTACTGGACGACCCCGTTACACTGCTGTACGTGTCAACCTGGTTCACGCGCCGACGCCCCGTGGTCGAGCTCCCCCGTCTCGCTCCCCGCGCCGACCGTGCACCGGCCGTGCGCGTCGACCTGCACGAGGTGATGCCCGACCTGCTGCCCTATCTGGGGCAGGCGGCGTACCTCCAGCTGGAGCAGTTCCAGACGCTGTCGCGGGTCGCGGCGGGCACGTCGTCGCTTCCCGCGAAGGAGCAGGTCTCGGCCGCTGCCGGGTACGCGCTGTCGAAGCACCAGGGCATCATCGCGGAGATCCGTCGGCGCGGTGACGACCCCGGCGAGGTGATGAAGCCGTTCGCGGACGAGATCGAGGGCTTCAGCGCCCTCATCGTCGGCTCGGACTGGCGGGAGACCCTGCTCTCTGCGCTCGTGACGGGCGGCCTGCTCGACGACTTCTTCATCCGCCTGGCCGCGGGGCTGCCCGGGGACATCGGCCCGCGGGTCGCTCAGCTCCTCGGCTCCGAGTCGGGGCAGGAGGGCGTGCTGGAGGTGCTCCGCGGCGAGATCGAGACGGATCCGCAGCTCGCGTCGCGCCTCGCCATGTGGGGCAGGCGGCTCGTCGGCGACACCCTGCTGGTGGCGCGCTCGGCGCTCCACCTCTCGGGCAACCGGGCGACGGACGAGGAGCGGATCGAGCCGATCTTCACCGAGCTCATCGCCGCGCACACCCGCCGGATGGACGCGCTCGGCCTCACCGCCTGAGCGGCGCGGCACCCGCACCGCTCACCGCTCCACGCTTCTGCGGCTCAGCGCGCGACCGCGCCCTTCGCGAGGGTGTGCAGCAGCTTGTCGTCGTGACCGGTGCGCACGCGCCCGATCACGAGGTCGGCGACCGCCACGACGGCGGCCGTGCCGATGAGCGTGATCCACCAGATCCAGCCGCCGTCCCACTTCAGCCCGGCCCAGGTCAGCGCGACCCAGAGCACGGAGGCGGCGATGACGCCGAGGGCGGGGATCAGCACCGCGCCGTGGGTGTGGCGGTGGGGCAGCAGGTAGCGGGCGCCGAGGCCGAGCAGTGCGCCGGCCAGGGCGACGAAGAGGAGTTCCACGAGACGGGAATCTAGCCGACGAAGCCGATGCGGCGCGACTCCTCGGCGCCGACCTCGACATACGCGATGCCGGCGGTCGGGACGATGTACACACGGCCCTTGTCGTCCGAGAGACGGAGGATGCCGGCGTCGCCGGTGATGGCGGTCTGCACCAGCTCGGCGATCTCGTCCGGCGTCTGCGACGACTCGAATCCCAGCTCGCGAGGGGCGTTGACGATTCCGATGCGGATCTCCACGACGGTGCCTTTCCGGTGTTCTGGGCCATCTCGAATGCGTCCGGCCGATGTGAGTTCAGACTACGGCACACGGCTCGCGGGGCCCGGTCGCGTTCTCTGTCGGCGGACGCCGATAGCGTGACAGACATGACCACCCGAGGTTTCCGCCCCCGCCCCGACCGGGGCGACGCGGCCGGCGACCTCGCCCTCGACGACACGCAGAGCGCGGTGCTCGCCCTCGCCGACGGCGCGTCGGCAGCCGTGCTCGGGGCGCCGGGCACGGGCAAGACCACGACGCTCGTGGAGGCGCTGGCCGAGCGGGTGCTCGAGCGCGGGTACGCGA
>JAEWDJ010000073.1 GCA_023390155.1 Actinomycetes bacterium
AACGGCAACCAGACCAGCGACGACGCCGCCATGGTGAAGGGCCTCCGCGCGGCGGGCGCCGTCATCCTCGCGAAGGCGAGCCTGGACGAGTTCGCCTACGGGTTCGTCTCCGAGTTCTCGTCGTTCCAGGATCCGGGCAAGACCCTCCTGGTCGCCAGCCCGCTGAACACGGCGAAGACCGCGGGCGGTTCCAGCGGCGGCACCGGCGCGGCCATCGCGGCGAACCTGGCCGGGATCGGCTTCGGCACCGACACCGGCGGCTCCATCCGCGTCCCGTCGACCTACAACTCGCTCGTCGGCATCCGCCCGACCGTCGGCCTCACCAGCCGCGACGGCATCATCCCGCTCGCCCTGAGCCAGGACACCGGCGGGCCGATCGCCCGCAGCGTGACCGACGCCGCCATCGCCCTCGACGCCGTGACCGGCGTGGACGCGGCCGACCCGATCACGTCCGAGCAGACCGGCAAGGTGCCGGCCTCCTACACGGCTGCGCTCGACCCGAAGGCCCTGCAGGGCAAGCGCATCGGCATCGTCACGTCGATGCTGGGCACCAACGCCACGGTGACCCGGCTCTGGGCGGACGCGAAGGCGGCGCTGCAGGCCCAGGGCGCGACGGTCGTAGAGATCACCTCTGCGCCGACCGCCTTCACCGACACCCTCAACGAGGGCAGCGGGAGCACGAACGAGTTCAAGCACGACCTGAACGTCTACATCCAGAACCACCTCGCCCCGACCGTGACCGCCCGCTCCATCGCCGACATCCTGGCGACCGGCAACAACGTGACCACGCGCAACGGCATCTACACCTCCCGCAACAACGTCACGGAGGACCAGTACCAGGCTTGGGCCGGCCCCTCCGGATCGCACACCGCCGCGATTGCGAAGGGCAACGCCACGGTGACCGGGATGCTCGACACCGACGACCTCGACGCGCTGGTCTATCCGAGCGGCTCGCCCTACAACACCATCAACACCAACATGCGCCTCAGCCCCAACACGGGCATGCCGGCCATCACGGTCCCGATGGGCCAGGCGACCGCCGCCGACGGGACGACCACGGGGGCCAACGTCAACCTCGAGTTCCTCGGGCGCGACTACGACGAGAGCGGCATCATCGGCCTGGCGTACGCCTTCGAGCAGGCGACCCACGCCCGCGCCACCGCCCCGCTGTACGGCCCGCTGAAGTAGCGCGCCCCGCGAAGACCCGCATAACGGGAGCCCCGACGCCGTCCGGCGCCGGGGCTCCCGCGCGGAATGCGGCGGCCCGGGGTAGCGTTCGCATCAGCGTCAGGAGTCGACGACGGGAGACGACAATGGGCAGCACCGCGACCGACCGCGACACCTTCTATGAGGGGGTGGCCGCCGAGTTCCGCCAGCACTACACGCGCGGACCGCGGTTCGTCGCCGTGACCGGTGTCCCGGAGGCGGATGTCGCCGGAGCGGCCGACGCGTTCGCCGACGCCCTGCGCGCCGCGGGCGAGACCGTCGAGCGCGCGACGGCGGTCACGGGCGTCGACGCCGACGCGTTCCGCGCCGAGGTCGTCGCGCCGTTCTGGCAGCGGGAGGGTGTGCTCGTCGTGGACGGCCCCGCCCTGCTCGCTCCGGAGTTCCGGGGCTTCTGGAACTTCTCACTCTGGGTCGAGCACGACCCGGAGCGCAGTCCGGACTGGTCGTTCGTGGCCACCGGGCGCAAGGATCCGCTCGGGGCGCCGCGCGAGGTCGCGTCCGTCCTGCTGGACGACGCGGACCCCGCACGGCCCCGGCGACTCTTCGCCGACTCCTGCTGAGAGCGAGCCGGCGTCGCGCCGCGCGCCGGTCAGGCGCGCGGGCGGTCGAAGCGGGCGCCCTCGGGCTTCGAGGGCAGCAGCGTGAGGACGAGCAGGATGATCGGCCCGACGAACGGGATGAGGATCAGGAACCAGAACGGCCCGGCGAAGTTGCCGTCGTGCAGGCGGCGCCAGACGATGGCGAGCCACGGCACGATGGTGGCGACGAGCCAGATCAGCGACAGGATGGTGGAGATCCAGAAGCCGCCGGCGTAGACGATGTTCCCGCTGGCGTCGATGGTCACGCCGGCGCCGCCGAAGACCGTGCCGATGAGCGAGATGGCGACGTTGACGATCACGAAGAAGAGGTACACCCACCAGAACTCGCTGCGGCTGGCGCGGCCGGTGAAGTCGGAGTACTTGGCGAAGAAGCGCTTGATCGCCGTGCCGAACGACGCCCCGTAGAGGGGCGCCCAGAGCGGGACGGCCTGGTCGGAGGCGGGGACTGCGGGAGGGGCGGGCTGTTCGTAGCTCATGTCGGTTCCTCTCTGAGTGCTGCTCTGCTGCTGCGCCACAGGACGGATGCCGGCATCCCCCCGCCGCGCGCCCGGCGGATCGGTACCGGGCGCGCACAGTCAACCGCATGCGGGGCCGTGGAGTGTGCAACTGTGACGCGGCGTGTCCGCCGTGGCCCCCGTCTTGGGGCGGTACAGTGGCCGCCGGGGGCACCGCTGCACGTCTCATCGACCGGAGGTCCCCGCATGCCCCGCCAGGAGCGCGCCGAGCGCAGTCGCGCCGAAATCCTCGACGCCGCCGCCGTCGAGTTCGACGCCCACGGGTACGCCGGCGCCCGGCTGGACCGCATCATCGAGCGCACGCGCCTCACCAAGGGCGCCGTCTACTTCCACTTCCGGTCGAAGCTCGACCTCGCCGAGGAGCTGGTGGCCGAGAAGTACGGCAACTGGCCCGAGCTCATCGCCGCGGTCGACGCCTCCGGTGCGACCGGAGTGGCGGCCGCGCGCGATCTGACCGCCCGGGTCGCCGCGGTGTTCGCGACCGACGTGCGGGTGCGCGCCGCGATGAAGCTCAGCCGGACCGTCCTGCCGCCCGGCCCCGAGAACGACCCGTACGCCCGCTGGACGGCCGTCGTGGCAGCCCACCTGGCCCGGGCGGTGGAAGCGGAGGAGCTGCCCGCCGGGACGGACCCCGTCACCCTCGCCACCGTCGCCGTCCAGGCGTTCTTCGGCGCCTACCTGATCGCCGACGAGCGGGGGAGCCTCGACGAGCTGGTGGGTGACGCCGAGCGGATCTGGGACGTGATCGCGCCGGGATCCCGCCGCTGACGGGAGGCGCCCGCGCTCACTCGAGCGGTCCCAGCTCCTCCCGCACGAACCGCGCGAACTGGGCGGCCGCCGCCGACTCCGACCGCGTGCGGTTGCGTGCCAGGCCGATGACGCGGGTCGCCTCGTCCGCGAGAGGGACCGCGACGATGCCCGGCTCGGCGGGGGTGTCCGGGACGAGCGCGACGCCCACGCCGTCGCGCACGAGGGCGCGCAGGGTGGCGAGCTCGGTCACCTCGATGACCGGGGCCATCACGACGCCGTGCGCCGCGAAGTACGCGTCGGCGATGTGGCGGAGGCCGGAGCCTGCCCGCAGGGACACGAGGTCGTAGGGCGCGAGGTCGTCGACGCTCACGCGGTCGTGGGCGGCGAGGGGGTGACCGACCGGCACGCCCAGCACGAGCCGCTCGGCGGTGAGGGGATGCCAGTCGATCTCGGGGTCGCGGGGGTCGGGGCTCAGGAAGGCGACGTCCGCCGCCCCGTCGCGCAGCGCGTCCAGCACCGTGTCCGCCGTGCCGCCGCGCAGCACGAAGCGGATGTCGGGGAACAGCGCACGGTACTCGCTGACCACACGGGGGATGAGCCACCCGCCGAACGACGAGACGTACGCGATCGAGACGATCCCCGCGGCCGGGTCGCGCAGCGCGGCGATGCGCGCGCGCGCGTTCTCGAGCTCCGCCTCGGCGCGGGCCGCGTGCGCGAGCAGGATCTCCCCGTACTGGTTCAGCTCGAGGTGGCCGCGCCGGCGGTCGAGCAGCTCGACGCCGGCCTCCGCCTCCAGCCGGGCCAGGGAGCGCGACAGGGTCGACTGCGAGACGCCCAGCGTCTGCGCTGCGAGGGCGAGGTGCCCCTCGGCCGCCAGCGCCCGGAAATGGGCGATCTCGTCGATCCGCATGCCCCCCATCATGGCGCACGCCGCTCCCGGACGGTCGCCGCCGGTCCGGCCGCGCGGAGGCATCCCTCGGTCGTTCCGGAGGTGGTCGACCCCGTTCACCCCCGAACTCTGCTCAAATGAGCGGTCTACCCCCGAACGAGTTTTCTGTACGTTCACACGAGAGACAGAATCCCGACGAGCGCGGTTCCTACTCTGCTGTCGGATTCTTCCCACCTCCACACCGACCGAGGAGAACAATGTCAATCAGGAACGGGGTGTGGCGCGCCGCCACGGCCGCGATCGTGGGAGCCGGGCTCGCAGCCGGCGCCCTCGTCGCGACGCCGGCGTACGCCGCCACCGACGGCACGGGTGTCGTCATCAACGAGGCCTACCTGTCCGGCGGCAGCGCCGGCGCGGCCTACACGAACAAGTTCGTCGAGCTCTACAACCCGGGCGACGCCGCCGTCAGCCTCGCCGGCTGGAGCGTGCAGTACCGCTCCGCGACCGGCACGGCCGCCGCGAACGGCGTGGTCCCGCTGAGCGGCTCCATCGCGGCCAAGGGCTACTACCTCGTCGCGGGCGCCTCGAACGGCACCGCCGGCGCGGCCCTGCCCACGCCGGACGCCGCGAGCAACGCACTGAACCCCAGCGGCACCACGGGCACCCTCATCCTGTCGAACACGGCCTCCGCCCTCACCCTGCCGACCGGCTCGGTGACCGGAGCGGCCGGCGTCGTCGACCTCCTCGGCTACGGCACCTCAAACACGTTCGAGAAGGCCAAGGCTCCCGCGCCGACCGCCAACTCCGACGTGAAGTCGCTGAACCGCACCACGTTCACCGACACCGACGACAACAGCGCCGACTTCACGCTGAACGCCACCATCACGCCCCAGAACACGGCGACCGCTCCCGGCGGCGGCACGACCGATCCGGGCGAGGGCACCGACCCCGGCACCGGGACCGACCCCGGGCCCCCGGCCGGCGCGATCGCCATCTCCGAGATCCAGGGAACCGGTGACGCCAGCCCGAAGGCGGGCCAGACCGTCACCACCGTCGGCGTCGTCACCGCGCAGTACGCGACCGGCGGCTTCAACGGGTTCGCCATCCAGACCCCCGGCACCGGCGGCGCGGTCGACCTCGCGACGCACACCGCCTCCGACGCCGTCTTCGTCTACGGCTCGTCGTACGCCTCGGCCGTCGCGGCCGGCGACTACGTGCAGGTGACCGGCGCCGTCAGCGAGTTCAACGGCCTCACCGAGATCACCGCCACGAAGGTCGACAAGCTCGACGCGAGCACCGTCACCGCGCCCGCCCCCGCCACCGTCGCCCTCCCGGCGACCGACGCCCAGCGCGAGAGCCTCGAGAGCATGCTGATCGCCCCGCAGGGTGCGTTCACCGTCTCCGACACGTACTCCACGAACCAGTACGGCGAGATCGGCCTCGCTGCGGGCGAGACGCCGCTGCTGCAGCCGACCGACGTCGCGCGCCCCGGCACCGCGGAGTACACCGCGGCCGTCGCCGACGTGAAGGCCCGCGGCGTCCTCCTCGACGACGGAGCCTCCACCAACTTCCTCAGCACGGCGAACAAGTCGAAGCCGCTGCCCTACCTGTCGCTCGACAACCCCGTCCGCGTCGGCGCCGCGGTGACCTTCACCAAGCCGGTCATCCTCGACTACCGCAACGACGCCTGGAAGTTCCAGCCGACCGGAGAGCTCACCCCGGCCACGGCCGCAGCGGTCCAGCCGGCGACGTTCTCGAACACCCGCACCGCGGCTCCCGAGAACGTCGGAGGCGACCTGAAGCTCGCCACCTTCAACGTCCTGAACTACTTCACGACGACCGGCGACCAGCTGAGCGGCTGCACCTTCTACACCGACCGCGACGGCAACAAGATCACCGTCAAGGACGGCTGCGACGCCCGCGGCGCCGCCGACGCCGCCAACCTGAAGCGCCAGCAGGACAAGATCGTCGCGGCGATCAACGGCCTGACCGCCGACGTCGTCTCCCTCGAGGAGATCGAGAACTCGGCCCGCTTCGGTGAGGACCGGGACGACGCGCTGAAGACCCTCGTCGGCGCCCTCAACGCGGCGGCCGGCAGCGAGGTCTGGGCGTACGTGAAGTCGCCCTCGACCCTGCCGTCCACCGAGGACGTCATCCGCACCGCCTTCATCTACAAGAAGGCCGCCGCGGAGCCGGTCGGCGCCTCCCGCATCCTGGACGACGCGGCGTTCTCCAACGCCCGCCAGCCGCTCGCACAGGCCTTCAAGAAGGTCGGCGCGAAGGACGCGAACGCCTTCATCGCCATCGTGAACCACTTCAAGTCGAAGGGGTCGGGCACGGGCGCCGACGCCGACCAGGGCGACGGCCAGGGCGCGTCCAACGCCTCCCGCGTCAAGCAGGCCAAGGCGCTGGTCGCGTTCGCCGACGAGCGCAAGGCCACGCTCGGCCTCGACAAGGTGCTCCTGATCGGCGACTTCAACGCCTACCTGAAGGAGGACCCGATCCAGGTCCTCACCGACGCCGGCTACGTGGACCAGGTCAGCACCCGCACGACCAAGCACACGTACTCGTTCGACGGCACGGTCGGCTCCCTCGACCACGTGTTCGCCTCTCCGGCGGCGAACGCGGCCATCACCGGCGCGGACGTGTGGAACATCAACTCGGGCGAGTCCATCGCGCTCGAGTACAGCCGCTACAACTACAACGTCACCAACTTCTACGCCGCCGACCCGTACCGGTCGAGCGACCACGACCCGATCGTGGTGGGCCTCGGCCTCGCCGCGAAGCCGGTGACGCTGAACCTGCTGAACATCAACGACTTCCACGGGCGCATCGACGCCAACACCGTGAAGTTCGCCGGCACGATCGAGAAGCTGCGCGCCGAGGGCGGCGAGGGCAACACCCTCTTCCTCTCGGACGGAGACAACATCGGCGCCTCCCTGTTCGCCTCCGCCTCGGCCGGCGACATCCCGACCATCGACGTGCTGAACGCGCTGGGGCTGAAGACCAGCGCGGTGGGCAACCACGAGTTCGACAAGGGCTTCGCCGACCTGACCGGTCGCGTGAAGGACGCGGCGGACTTCAGCTACCTCGGCGCCAACGTCTACGAGAAGGGCACCAAGAACCCCGCCCTCCCCGAGTACGCGGTGTTCGACGTGAACGGCGTGAAGGTCGGCGTCATCGGCGCGGTCACCCAGGAGACCCCGACGCTCGTCTCGCCCGGCGGCGTCTCGACGCTCGACTTCGGCGACCCGGTGGAGGCGGTCAACCGCGTCGCCGGCGAGCTGACGGACGGCGATGCCGCCAACGGCGAGGCCGACGTGATCGTCGCCGAGTACCACGAGGGCGCCGGGGCCGGCACGCCCGAAGGAGCCACCCTCGAGCAGGAGGTCGCGGCCGGCGGCGCGTTCGCCGACATCGTCACCAAGACGAGCGCGAAGGTCTCGGCCATCTTCACCGGTCACACGCACAAGCAGTACGCGTGGGATGCTCCCGTCCCGGGCGTCGAGGGCGCGACGCGCCCCGTCGTCCAGACCGGCAGCTACGGCGAGAACATCGGCCAGGTCACCCTGACCGTGGACCCGGAGACCGACCAGGTCACCGCGCACACGCTCCGCAACGTCGCCCGGACCACGGACGCCGACGCGGACCTCGTTGCGGCCTACCCGCGGGTCGCGCAGGTCAAGACGATCGTCGACAAGGCGCTCGCCGACGCGGCCGTCATCGGCAACCAGAAGATCGGCTCGGTGACGAAGGACATCACCACGGCCTACCTGAACGGCGCCCGTGACGACCGCGCGAGCGAGTCCACGCTCGGCAACCTCGTCGCCGACTCCCTGCTGACGACCCTGTCGCCGGCCGAGCTCGGCGGCGCCGAGATCGGCGTGGTGAACCCGGGCGGCCTCCGCGCCGAGCTGCTCTACGGCACCGACGGCTCCGTCACCTACGCGCAGGCGAACGCCGTCCTGCCGTTCGTGAACAACCTCTGGACCACGACCCTCACCGGGGCGCAGTTCAAGCAGGCGCTGGAGCAGCAGTGGCAGACGAACGCCGACGGCAGCGTGCCGAGCCGGCCGTTCCTCAACCTCGGCCTGTCGAAGAACGTCAACTACACGTACGACGCCTCCCGCGCCGCCGGCGACCGCATCACGAGCATCCTCGTGAACGGCGCGCCGATCGACCCGGCGAAGTCGTACCGCATCGGCTCGTTCTCGTTCCTGCTCCAGGGCGGTGACAACTTCCGTGCCTTCGCGGCCGGGACGGACACCAAGGACTCCGGTCTCATCGACCGGGACGCCTGGATCAGCTACCTGCAGGCCAACAGCCCCGTGTCGCCGAGCTTCGCCCGCCGTGGCGTGGCCGTCAGCGGCGTCCCGACCGACACCCTGCAGCGCGGCCAGCAGGTGTCCTTCACCGTGTCGAAGCTCAACCTGACCTCCCTCGGCAGCCCGGCGAACACCTCGCTGACGCTGTCGTGGACGGGCAGCGGCACCGACCTCGGCAGCGTCCCCGTCGACGCGAACGGCAACGCGACCGTCTCCTTCACCGTCCCGGCCGACGCGGCCGGCGCCAGCACCCTGGTGCTGACCGCTCCCGAGTCGGGCACCACCGTCACGGTGGCGCTGAAGGTCGCGGACAAGCCGGCGGAGAACCCGAAGCCGACGAAGGACCCGAAGGCGGCCAAGGAGTCGGCCCTCACCAAGGCGCTCTTCGGCAAGATCACCCTCGACAAGACCAGCTACAAGGCGGGCGAAGCGGTCCAGGTGACCGTCGACACGAAGCTCGCCGGCCAGTGGGTCTCGGTCTGGGTGTACACCTCGCCGAAGAACATCTCGAACGGCTGGGTGCAGGTGCCGGCCGACGGTGTGCTGAAGCTGAGCCTCCCGGCGAAGCTGAACAAGGGCGAGCACAAGCTCTCCGTGCAGAACGCGTCGGACGGCGTGATCGGCTGGAGCGCCTTCCAGGTCAAGGCTCCCGGCGGAGGCTGGTGGGACTGGATCCTCGACCTCGCGTGGCTGTGGAACTGGTTCCACAAGCTGTTCGGGTGAGGGGCTGATCCCCTGATCGCCTGATCGAGACGGCCGCCCGGTGCACGCGCACCGGGCGGCTGTCGCGTTCAGTGCGGGCGAGCCTCCACGCCGAGCCGGCGGCACGCCTCGTCGTAGAGGGCCACGACCTCCC
>JAEWDJ010000087.1 GCA_023390155.1 Actinomycetes bacterium
CTCGCCGTCAGCGCGCGACGAGCTTGGCGGGCGGCTGCGGATCCTCGAGGAACGACAGGAACCGCTGCGCCGCGGACCGGTCCCCCCGCAGGGAGGCGCGGCCGTCGTCGACCGCCGTCAGCGGGTCGACCCCGCCCAGCAGCACGGCTGCGGCCACGGCGCCGGGCAGCACCAGCGTCGCGGCGGGATCGCCGAGGAGCCCGTCGTGGAACACGGCCACCCCGCGCCGCACCTCGAGAGTCGCGGCCTCGCCGCTGTCCGGGAACTCGAAACCGATCGTGAGCCGCGCATCCGCCGCCTTCGCCGGGTCGAGCCGCACGCGCAGCGCCTCCACGAGTCTCGGCAGCGGCAGCACCTTGATCACATCGGCCGGCGCGACGTCGAACAGCTTCGAGTAGTCCACCGCGTCCTCGAGTTCCGTCGCACCGCCGAGCGCCTGGTTGCGCCAGTAGATGTTCTTCTGCCGGTAGCCCCACTCCCGCATCGCGTGCGCCTTGAGGCGGCGCGCCTCCTCGTCGTCGGTGTCGATCCGGATGACGTGGGTGAGCAGCTCCATCGCCCATCCCCAGTCTTCGGCGTCGACCGCCGACCGCGCCCGCTCCACCACGGCGTCCCGGCCGCCGAGCGCGTCGACGTACCGGCGCGCCTTGTCGCGATGGAGGGGCGCCGCGAGCTCCGTCGGGTCGGCGGTGTACCAGCCGAGCATGCCGACGTAGATCTCGCGCACCGCGTGCTGCGGTGTGCCGTAGTAGGGCTGCAGCCACGGGTCGTCGCGCAGGTGGTCGGGCAGCCGGTCCGCGACCAGCCCCACGAGCTCCTGGCCGGTCGCGCCGTGGTTCATGTGCCGCACCGACTGGTCGTGCACGAACTGGATCGCGTCCCGGTAGTTGGTGATGCGCTCGACGATGAAGTCGTTGCCCACCCACGGCCGCATGTGCGAGCCGGAGTAGGTGTCCGCCTCCCGCGCGTAGCCGAGCAGCGCGTCCACGCCCTTGTACCACTGCTCGAAGTCGCGGTAAGCGGTCCCGCGGAGCGTGTACAGGTTCGGGAACGACTCCCCCTGGATGGTCTCGGAGCCGTGCACGTGCCGCAGGTCGGGGAAGTACACGTCGATCTCGTCCTGGGCATCGCCGTAGGCCGGGAAGACCACCATCCGGACGCCCGCCACCGTGAGCTCCGTCGGCGCCGAGACGGTGACGTTCGGCAGGTAGGTGGAGGTCGGACCGGGCAGCATGCTCGGGCCGAGGGCGCCGTGGATCACGCCGCGGTCCCCGATCCCGTGCCCGGCGAATCCGGTGAGCGACGTGCGCAGGGACAGGATGGGGCCGATCACCGACGCGTCGTTGATCATCCACGCCAGGAACGTCTCGTGACCGATCACCTTCACCGCGCCGGAGGCGACGTCCTCCTCGGTGACGCCCAACGCCGCGATCGCGAAGCAGTGATCGGCGTGCCGGTGGGTGTAGACGACCGCTTTCACGGGGAGGTCCCTGAAGCGGCGGAGGTCGGCCCAGGCCGCCGCGCATTCGTCGTCGTTCTCGCCGGGGTCGATGACGATCACTCCGTCGTCGCCCACGATCATCGTCACGCTGCAGAGCTCGTAGCCGACGGCGACGTACACGCGACCCTCGACGGGCATGTAGACCTGCTTGCGCATCTGCCGCGCCCAGGCGGTCTGCTCGGGATGCACCCGCGGGCTCTCGTCCGTGTAGGTCTTGTACTCGCCGGTGTCGTGGACGACGGGAGCGAGATTCGCGGCGAACGAATCGAGGTACGACTCCCAGTCCTGAACGGTCTTCAGCTCATCCACACGTGACATCTGCGTCCTCTCGACCGGCTCGACGTTTCGAGGGGATACTCGCACGCGGGCAGGCGCTGTGCCTAGATCCGATCGCGCGCCGGAGGGACGGGCGCGGGTGCCCGCGGCTCGCGGCTCGCGGCTCGCGGCTCGCGGCTCGCGAAGCGATTCTCAGTCTCCGAGCGCCGCGCTCAGGGCGGTATACAGCGCCATGAAGCGGCGGCGCTGCTCGTCGTGCTCGAGCGGCGACAGGGGGAAGGTCACCTTGGCGCCGTTGTCCCACTTCGCGGTCACGGTGAAGTCGCCCGGCCACTGCTCCGCACCCCGGCCGAACGCCGGCGCGCCTCCGACGATGGTCAGCTGCGTCAGCCCGGATCGCGGCCGGGCGATCACCAGCGACTTCACGTCCTCCGGCGTTCCGGTGGACCCGGCCGCGTCGGCGAACACGACGGTCTTGTCGGTGAAGACGATGACGTTGGCCGAGAACAGTCCCTCCTCGTCGAAGCGCACGATGGAGTCCAGGTGCTCGATCGTGCGCGACCCCACGGCGAGCGCGATCGCCGTCACGAACGGACCGAGCCAGGTGGCGCGTTCGTCGGCCCGCATCCGGGTCCAGCCGGACCCGCGGAGGCCCGCATTCACTTCGTCCCGAACGGCTTCCAGCTCTCGATCGCTCATCGTCGGCCTCTCCCGGTCGCGTATCGTCACGGGGCCGTGCTCCGAGGGTAACCCCGGGGCCCCTCGGGCGGATACTCTCCCTGTCGGTCCTCGCACGGATGCGGGTGCGAACCCCGGCGCCGCCGGCATTGCCAAACGAGAGGGCCCCGACGTACCGTGTGGCCGTCTGGGATCGGAACGCCGACCGCGCACTCCCTCCCCGAGAGGCGGTCCGCGCGCCGGTGGCGTCGCGTCGGGCGGCGGCGCCCGGGCTGGGCCCTTCTGCGTCGGTCCGCCCGCCCCGCGCCCGCTACTCCCCCAGCACCTCCCCGAATAACCGCCGGATCGCCTCCGCCGCCGCCTCCGGCTGCTCGGCGCCCAGGAAGTGGCCGCCGGCGGCCGCCGGTTCGAACGTCCGCAGGTCCGTCGCCGCGCGCTCCGCGAGCGAGCGCGGGTAGGCGCGGAACCCCGTCTCCCGGCTGAGCAGCACCCCCAGCGGCGCGGTGATCGGCGGGCGCGGCGGGTTCGCCGGCCAGTCGAAGTACTGCTGGAACGACGTGCCGATCGATCCGGTCGCCCAGTAGAGCGTGGCGACGCGGTACAGGATGGCCGGGTCGAGGGCGGCCAGGCCGCCGTCGGTCCAGGCGTCCCACTTGTCGGCGATCCAGGCGAGCAGCCCGGCCGGGGAGTCGGCGAGGGCCGCGGCGATCGTGTCGGGGCGGGTCTCCATGATCGCGCTGTAGCCGCCGTCGTCGGCGTCGTACTCCGCGAGCGCGTCCAGGTAGGCCTTCTCGGCGTCGTCCTGCGGCGTCTCGTCGGCCGGGAAGGGCGGGTGGATGAGCTGCACGCCGATGATCGCGTGGGCGTGGTCGACGCCGAGCCAGGTGGCCGCACCGCCGCCGATGTCGCCGCCGAAGGCCGCGTAGCGGTCGAAGCCGAGGGCGTCCGTCATGAGGGCGTGCAGGTCCTCGGCGATCGCCGACCGGGTGAGCGGCCCCTCCGGCAGCTCCGAGAAGACGAAACCGGGGAGCGACGGCACGACGACGTCGAAGGCGATGCCATCAGCGGCCTCGCTCGCGAGCAGGTCGGCGAGCGGCAGGTACTCGGTGAACGCGCTCGGCCAGCCGTGCAGCAGGAGCAGCGGCACGACCCGCGTGCCGGGCGGCAGCGGTTGCACCGGCCGCACGCGGACGAAGTGGATGCGGTGACCGCGCACCTCGGCGAGCCCGTGCTCGTAGGCGCCGAGCCGCTCCTCCTCCGCCCGCCAGTCGAAGGCACGCCAGCCCTCCACGAGCTCGCGGAGCCGGTCGCCGCCGAGGCCGGCCGGGCGGGCAGCGGAGCCGCCGGATCCGGCCGACCCGGATCCGATCGACCCTGATCCGATCGACGGCACGTACCGCGTGCGGTCGAGCCGGTCGTGCAGGTCGTCGAGCACCGCGTCGGACAGGCGCAGGGTCATCGGCTGGATCGTCATCGTCTCCCCCTCGGAATCGGCGGCCGGGCCGCTCGCTCCATCCTCACCCGGACCGCCGACAGCGGAAGGACGGGCCCGCGACCCGACGCCCCCGCCCCCCTACCCGACCCGCTCGCGCCGCGCCTCCACCGCACGGCGCACGAACTCCGCGCGCCCGATCCGCGGCCGGAAGCCGAGCAGCTCCCGCGCCCGCGCGTTCGACGTCGTGTAGCTGGGGGCCGTGACCGGCAGCGTCACCTCGACCGTCCCCAGCCCCGCCGCCTCGGCGAGCTCGCGCGCGAAGACGCCG
>JAEWDJ010000143.1 GCA_023390155.1 Actinomycetes bacterium
CGCCTCCGCGTTCGAGACGAAGGCCGCCGAGCACGACGAGCGCGCCGAGATCGCCGTCGACAGCCTCGCCGCTCTGCACGAGGCCGGGCTCAGCCGGGCGACCCTCCCGCAGCACCTCGGCGGAGACGGGCTCAGCTACCAGGCGTTCGGCGAGGTCGTGCGCGTGCTGGCGGCCGCCGACCCCTCCATCGCGACCATCGTGACGATGCACACCGGCGCCGGCGTCGGGCTCTCCGAGCTGACGCGCGAGCGCCAGGGCTCGTTCTTCGCCGACGAGTTCCTCGCCGGCAAGCGCTTCGCCAACGCGCTCTCGGAGCCCACCAGCGGCAACCGCTTCCTCAACCCCCAGCAGGCCGCACGGCCGACCGAGGGCGGCTGGCTGCTCGACGGCGCCAAGCGGTTCGTCTCCGGCAGTGAGATCGCCGACTACCTGCTCGTCAACGCGCTCGTGGACGACGCGCCCACCTTCTTCGCCGTCATCCCGGACGAGACCGTCTCCATCATCCCGATCTGGGACACCCTGGGCCTGCGGGCGACGCGCAGCCAGCTGCTCTCGTTCAGCGACACCCTCCTGAAGGAGGAGTACCGCGGCCGGGCGCCCGGCCCCGGCGACTTCGCCGCCGTGCCCGCCGGCCTGCCCGCGATCTCGCTCGGCATCGCCGACGCCGCCCTCGCCGCGCTCGTCGACCACGCCAAGAACCGGGCGATCCTCGGCAAGCCGCTCTCGCACCAGCAGTGGATCCAGCACGAGGTCGCCGACGCGCAGTCGCGCCTGGAGGCGGTGCACGCGTTCTTCCAGCGCACGCTCGCCGAGGCCGACGCCGGCCGCCCCGAGTTCTTCCCCAACCTGTCCCGCTCGAAGTACCTGGCCAACAAGATCGCCGTGGAGGTCGCCCAGCTCGGCGTGCGCGTCGGCGGCGCCTCCGGCTACCTCAAGCAGTCGCCCATCCAGCGCCACCTCCGCAACGCCCAGGCGGGCCAGCTGATGGCCTACTCGACCGAGGTCCTCGCCGGCGAGATCGGCAAAGAGGTGCTCGGCGTCGTCGAGACCGAGAACGAGGAGGTGGCCTGAGCATGGCCGACCGTCAGCGGATGATCTTCAACGCGTTCAACATCTTCTCGGTCTCGCACCACGACCAGGGGATGTGGGCGTGGCCGGGCAGCAAGCAGCTCGACTACAACTCGATCGACTACTGGGCCGACGTCGCGCGCCTGCTCGAGCGCGGCCGGTTCGACACCCTGTTCTTCGCCGACGTTCTCGCGCCCTACGAGACCTTCGACAACTCCCGTGAGCGCGCCGTCTACAGCGGGATGCAGTTCCCGATCAACGACCCGGGCGAGCTCATCCCGGCGCTGGCCTACGCGACCGAGAACCTCGGCTTCGTGCTCACGCAGAACATCCTGCAGGAGCCGCCGTACGCGTTCGCCCGCAAGATGTCGACGCTCGACCACCTCACCCGCGGCCGCATCGCCTGGAACATCGTCACCACCTTCCTCCCCGGCGCCGGCCGCAACCTGGGGCTCGCCGGGCTCCCCGAGCACGAGGACCGCTACGCCCGCGCCGACGACTTCGTCGACGTGGTCTACAAGCTGTGGGAGGCGAGCTGGGAGGACGACGCCGTCGTGCGCGA
Source organism: Actinomycetes bacterium (assembly GCA_023390155.1). Classification (GTDB taxonomy): domain Bacteria; phylum Actinomycetota; class Actinomycetes; order Actinomycetales; family Microbacteriaceae; genus Leifsonia. The sequence goes on from JAEWDJ010000143.1 coordinate 1,632, forward strand.
TCTCGCCCGCAAGCAGTACTCGGACCCGGCGAAGGTGCACGAGATCAACCACGTCGGCCCGTTCTACGACGTCGTCGGCCCGCACCTCACCGAGCCGTCGCCCCAGCGCACCCCGTTCCTCATCCAGGCGGGCGTCTCGCCCCGCGGCCGCGACTTCGCCGGACGCAACGCGGAGGGTCTCTTCATCAACGCGCTGAGCCCCGCCGAGGCCGCCCCGGTCGTCGCGGACGTGCGCGCCGCCGCGGTGCGCCACGGCCGCCGGGCGCAGGACGTCAAGCTGTTCGGCATCCTGGGCTTCGTCGTCGGCAGCACCGAGGAGGAGGCCAAGCGCCTCCACGAGGAGATCACCGACTTCCAGAGCATCGACGCCAACCTCGCCAAGCAGAGCGTCTTCCTCGGCTACGACTTCGGGCAGCTGGACCCGAAGGAGCCGATCAGCGAGATCGCGAAGCGGCCGGAGGGCCAGGAGGGGATCGTCGCCAAGCTGATCGCGATGTCCCCGAGGCCGGACTACACGATCGGCGAGCTCGTCCGCTGGTTCGGCAACCTGCGCGTGGTCGGCACGCCCGAGCAGATCGCGGACTACGTGGAGGCGTGGCAGGACGCGGGCGTCGACGGCATGAACGTGCAGTACGTCGTCTCCCCCGGCTCGTTCGAGGACTTCGTCGACCACGTCACCCCCGAGCTCCAGCGCCGCGGCATCATGCAGACCGAGTACCGCGAGGGAACGCTCCGCGAGAAGATCTTCGGCAACGGCCCCTACCTCCCCGAGGAGCACCGCGCCCGCGCCTTCCGCCGCGCCGCCTTCGGCGCCTGACCTGCCCCGCCCGTCCCCCACCCTGCCTGTCCCGACCCCGCCCGTCGCGAAGGGAGGAGATCCCGTCTCACCCCGCCCGGATCTCCTCCCTTCCCCGCGTTTCCCGGGCGCGTCGCGCGGATTCTCCTCCGTTCCCGTCGGCGGCGATCCGCGCTGGATTCGAGCAGGAATGGAGAAGCCGGCGCCCTTCGGGTGCGGGATGCTGGGATCGTTCACCAGACACGAGCGATTGGAGCACCATGAGCACCGCGAAGACCGAGAGCGACGGCTTCACCGACGACGAGCGCGCCGCGCTGAAGGACCGCGCGAACGAGATCAAGGCGAAGCGGGCGTCCAAGAAGCTCTCCAAGGAGGAGCAGGCGGCCGCCGACCTCGCCGAGGTGGAGGCGAAGATCGCCGAGATGACGCCCGCGGAGCAGGCCATCGCCCAGCGCCTCCACGAGCTCGTCGCCGAGCACGCCCCGGACCTCGCGCCCAAGACCTGGTATGGAATGCCGGCCTACGCCCGCGCGGGCAAGGCCGTCGTCTTCTTCCAGCCCGCGTCGAAGTTCAAGGCGCGCTACTCCACCATCGGCTTCAACGACTCCGCCCGGCTCGACGACGGGACCATGTGGCCGACGTCGTACGCCGTCGTCGAGCTGAGCGCGGCCGACGAGAAGGTGCTGGCGGCGCTCATCGCGAAGGCCGCGGGCTGACAGGCCGCCGGCCTGGGGTGGCGGGCCTCGGCGCAGGCTGACCGACCGTCGGCGGAGGCTGCCAGCGCCGGTGCCGCGGGCTGACAGCCCGTCGGCGGAGGTTGATCGGCCGGTGCCGCAGGCTGAC
>JAEWDJ010000146.1 GCA_023390155.1 Actinomycetes bacterium
CTCCGACGCTCCCGGACGCGCGGGTCGGCGCGATGACCCCGCGGCGCCGCGCAGGTGAACGGGACGGAAACACTCGCCGGACGCCCCGGGGCCGGATCCGCCGCGTCGCCCGCTGTTCGCACCCCGGCCCCGCCGCGTTTACCCGGCTCCGACACGTTGGCCGGGTGATCCGCAGCCTCCGCCCTTCTCCGCGCACCCCCTTCCCACCCCGACGCCGGCCACGCGCCGGTGCGCTCGCACTCGCTCTCGCCGCCGTGGCCGGCCTCGCCGGCGTGCTGCTCCCGGCCGCCGCGGCCGAGGCGCACGGGTTCTCGTCGGTCGTCTACGTCGACGCGTCGGCGGCCCCCGACGGTGCGGTGCGCACCACGCTCGACCTCGAGTACGACCTGCTGGTCGTCTCCGCGGCCGAGAACGAGAAGGATCAGGCGCTCTTCGAGCAGGGGATGGACCTCTTCGAGACCGGCGAGGAGGCGACCGCGATGAACGCGCACGCCGACACCGTTGTCGCCTACGTGACGAAGCGCTTCACCGTCAGCAGCGGCGGGGAGGCGTGCGAGCCCCGCCGGGCCGGCGACATCACGGTGCACGAGCGCGACGGGGTGCCGTACGCGACGCTCGTGCTCGACCACGCCTGCGCCGACGCCGGGCACGCGGCGGGACACGAGCTGCGCAGCGGCCTCTTCCCCGACGCCGAGGACTACGTGAAGGACACGAAGACGATCGTGACCTACGACCTCGACGATAAGGAGGGCAGCGCCGCGCTCGACGCCGCGCACCCCGCCTTCTCGACCGAGCAGACCGGGAGCGAGCGCTTCGGTGAGTTCTTCCTTCTCGGCGCGGAGCACCTCCTCACCGGCATCGACCACATCCTCTTCCTGCTCGCGCTGATCGTGGGGTCGCGGCGGCTACGGGATGTGGTGCTCGCGGCCACGACCTTCACCGTCGCGCACTCGATCACCTTCCTGCTCGCCGCGCTCGGGCTCGTCACCGTGCCGGCCGCGGTCGTCGAGCCGGTCATCGCGCTGTCGATCGCGGTCGTCGCCGCCTGGTACCTCTGGACCGTCCGCCGGCGCATCACGATGTCGCCCGCCGAGCTCGCGCTCGCTGAGCCGCGCACACCGACCGGCCCGCTCGGGCTCGGCAGGGCCGACTGGCTGCGCCTCGCGGTCGTCTTCCTCTTCGGCCTGGTGCACGGCCTCGGCTTCGCCAGCGCCCTCGGCATCGACGAGCCGTGGTCGTGGACGCTGCTGTGGTCGCTCCTGGTCTTCAACGTCGGGATCGAGGCGGTGCAGCTCGCGATCATCGCCGTCGTCTTCCCGCTGCTCCTGCTGTTGCGCAGGCGCGCGCCGCGGGTGGGGCTCTGGGTCGGCATCGTCGTGGCGGCGGTCGTGACCGCGGTCGCGCTGTTCTGGTTCGTCGGCCGCGTCTTGGGCCGCGCATGGGGGTGACCTTCGCCCGGAGTCCATCCGTTGAACCGTGAGAGTTCACTCACGATTCACGCGCCGCCGCGACGGTGGGAGCCGCGTCCGCGCATCCGCGGTCACCTCACCAGAAAGGCACCGGACACTCCATGTCGATCGACGACATCTCACGGGCACCCAGACCCGGTCTCCGCCGCACCACCACACGCCTCGCCGCCGTAGCGGTCTGCCTCGGCGTGCTGCTCGGAGGCGGCGCCATCGCCGCCCCCGCCGCCTTCGCCGCGTCGGCCAACCAGACGGACATCGTCCTGCAGGTCGGCGCCGACGAATCGCAGCGCAACTTCGCCTGGTACTCCGCGGCCGACGTGGCCCAGGTCGTGCAGGTCGCCTACGCGTCCGACGTCAAGGACGGCGCGTTCCCGCAGGTCGCCAAGAGCATCTCGGCCACCGGCGGCCTCACCACCAGCGGCGAGTACAACCGCTTCGCCACCGTGACCGGGCTCAAGGAGAACACCTCCTACGTGTACCGCGTCGGCAACGAGGGCGACTGGTCGGCGACCTACACGTTCCGCACCCAGAAGTTCAGCGGCGACTTCAACTTCCTGTTCTTCGGCGACCCGCAGATCGGCTCGTCGGGCAACGTCCCGAACGACGCCGCCGGCTGGGTCGACACGCTGAACGTCGCCACGTCGGCCTACCCCGACGCCGAGATGCTGTTCTCGGCCGGCGACCAGGTCGAGACGGCGAGCAACGAGACGCAGTACGAGGCGTTCCTCTCCTCCGACAAGCTGCGCCAGGTCCCGTTCGTCGCGACCAACGGCAACCACGACGTCGGCTCGAAGGCGTACGAGCAGCACTTCAACACGCCGAACGTGGACCGCACCGCGGGCGCCAACACCGGCACCGGCTCGGGCGGCGACTACTGGTTCATCTACAAGGACACGCTGTTCCTCGACATCAACTCGAACAGCCGTGACGCCTCCCACATCGCGTGGATGCAGAAGGTCGTCGCCGAGCAGGGCGCGAAGGCGAAGTGGAAGGTCCTCGCCTTCCACCACTCGATCTACTCACCCGGCCCGCACGCGACCGACAGCGATGTGCTCGACCGCCGCAACGTGCTGCCGACCGTGATCTCGGACCTCGGCATCGACCTGGTCCTGCAGGGACACGACCACAGCTACGCGCGCAGCTACCTCATCCACAACGGTGAGAAGGCGAACGCGGACGAGCAGGCGGGCGCCGACCAGGTCGTCGCCGGCCCCGGCGGCGTGCTCTACGTGACCGCGAACTCCGCCTCGGGCTCGAAGTACTACGACCTGCAGAACAAGGGCTTCTGGTGGCTCTCGGCGCAGAACCAGGAGAAGGTCCGCAACTACAGCGCGATCGACATCACCGCGAACGCGATCACGGTGAAGACCCTCCGCAGCCAGGCGAACGGCACCGACAAGCCGGTCAACAGCATCGTCGACCAGGTCACCCTGACCCGCGAGGCGAAGCCCGACACCGACTCGCAGCAGCTGCAGGTCACCGTCCCGCAGGCGGCTCCGGGCGAGTTCGTCTGGAACGTCGACGGCACCAATGGGCTGGTCAACCTCGGCCAGGCCGTGGAGGCGGGCGACCACTACGCCGCCGTCGGCTCGATCAACCCGATCCGCGTGACCGACACCCGCACCGCCGGCCCCCAGTGGTCGATCTCGGCGCAGGTGAGCGACTTCGCCGCGGGTGAGAAGTCCTTCTCGGGCAAGTACCTCGGCTGGACGCCGGCGGTCACCGAGGCGGGCGGCGACGCGAAGGCGGGCGACCGCGTGCAGTCCGGCTTCGCCGGCGGCAACGGCCTGTCGACCTCCTCCACCCTCGGCTCGGCCGCCGGCGGCCACGCCAAGGGCTCGGCCAAGCTCGGCGCGGCGCTCGATCTCGACATCCCGATCGACGTCACCGACGGCACCTACCAGGCGACCCTGACGCTCACCGCGCTCAGCTAGCCGAACCGCACCACCGATCCACCGCCCGGGGCGGCCGCGCGTCAGCGTCCGCCCCGGGCACCTCCCACGACACCGGAATCCCAGTCCCAGGATGGCCATGAACGCTCGAACCACCCGCCCCGCGCCCCGCGTCGCGCGGCTCATCGCCGGCCTGCTGCCGGCTCTCCTCGCCGCCGCCACGGTCGCCCTCGGCGGCCCCGCCGGCCTGGCCGTCGCCGCGGGCGAGGGCGACGTGACCTGGGGCGTGCGCACCGCCGCCAACGACAACGGCGCCGACCGCCAGAACTTCAGCTACCGCATCGAGCCGGGCAAGCAGCTCTCCGACGCCCTCGTCGTGAGCAACCACGCCGCGACCCCGCTCGACCTCGACGTGTACGCCGCCGACGGCTTCACGACCACGAGCGGCCAGCTCGACCTCGTCACGCAGGACACGAAGTCCGTCGCCGTCGGCGCCTGGACCGCCGTGCAGAGCGGCCGCATCACCATCGCGCCCGGCGCCTCCGTCGAGGTGCCGTTCACCGTCAGCGTCCCGGCCGACGCGACCCCCGGCGACTACGCCGGCGGCCTGCTGACCTCCCTCCCGCACACCTCCCAGGAGAACGGCATCAGCGTCGACCGCCGCCTGGGCATCCGGATGCACGTGCGCGTGGAGGGCGACCTCGCCCCGGCGGTCGCGGTGGAGAAGATGCACGTCGACTACACCGGGACGGCGAACCCGTTCGGCGCGGGATCGGCGACCGTGTCGTACACCGTGCACAACACCGGCAACGTGCGGCTCGCGGCGGGCCAGACGGTGTCGCTGGCCGGGCCGTTCGGCTGGTTCCCCGTCGACACGGGCGCCGTGGACGCGGTGCCCGAGCTGCTGCCGGGCGAGTCGTGGACGGTGTCCGTGCCCGTGGACGGCGTGGTCCCCGCCTTCTGGCTGACGGCGAAGGCCGCGCTCAGCCCGAAGCTCCCGGCGGTGGCCGGGTCGACTCCGGGCGTCGACGGCGTGGCGGCCGAGGCCGGCGCGCTCGCCGTGCCGTGGGCCCTCCTGGTGCTGGTCCTGGTGATCGCGGCGGCCGTGGTCGCC
>JAEWDJ010000337.1 GCA_023390155.1 Actinomycetes bacterium
TGCACGGTGCGCTTGAGCGCGGGCTGATCGAGCGGGCGGGCGCCGACCTCGGCGGCAAGCTGCGCGCCGGCCGCAGCCGCAACGACCAGATCGCCACGCTCGTGCGGCTCTATCTGCGCGACCACGCCGGCGTCATCGCCGAGCGGCTGATCGCCCTGATCGACGCGATCGCCGCCCAGGCGGACGCGCATCCCACCGCCATCCTGCCCGGCCGCACGCACCTGCAGCACGCGCAGCCGGTGCTCCTCGCGCACCACCTGCTCGCCCACTGCTGGCCGCTCGTGCGCGACCTCGAGCGCCTCGCCGACTGGGACAAGCGCGCGGACGTCTCGCCCTACGGCTCGGGCGCACTCGCCGGCTCGACGCTCGGCCTCGACCCGCTGCTGGTCGCGCGCGAGCTCGGCTTCGCCGCCAGCTCGGAGAACTCCATCGACGGCACCGCCGCCCGCGACGTCGTGGCCGAGTTCGCCTTCGTCGCCGCCCAGATCGGCGTCGACCTGTCGCGCTTCGCCGAGGAGATCATCCTCTGGAACACGCGCGAGTTCGGCTTCGTCACGCTCGACGACGCGTACTCGACCGGGTCGTCGATCATGCCGCAGAAGAAGAACCCGGACATCGCGGAGCTCGCCCGCGGCAAGGCGGGGCGCCTGATCGGCAACCTCACCGGCCTGCTGACGACGCTGAAGGGCCTCCCGCTGGCGTACAACCGCGACCTCCAGGAGGACAAGGAGCCGGTCTTCGACTCCGTCCAGACGCTCGAGGTCGTGCTTCCGGCGTTCGCCGGAATGGTCGCCACCCTGCGCTTCCACACCGAGCGGATGGCCGAGCTCGCGCCGCAGGGCTTCTCGCTCGCGACCGATGTCGCCGAGTGGCTCGTGAAGCAGCACGTCCCCTTCCGCAGCGCGCACGAGATCACGGGCAGCTTGGTCAAGTTCGCCGAGGAGAACGGGCTGGAGCTGCACGAGGTGACGGACGACCAGCTCGCCGGCGTCTCGCCGCTGCTGACCCCGGAGGTCCGCTCGGTGCTCACGGTCGAGGGCTCGGTCGCGAGCCGTGCCGGGGCGGGCGGCACCGCTCCCGACCGGGTCGCGGAGCAGCTCGCGGCGCTCACGGAGCGCGTGCGGGCCGTCACCGGCGTCATCGCGGCCACCCGACGGGACCTCGGCTGATGGCCCGCGCGCCGGAGCCGGCGAAGCGCCGGTGGCTCATCCCGCTCATCGTCGTGGTCGCCACCGCCGTCGTCGTCGGCGGTCTGATCGTCGCGGTCGCCGTCGGCGGGCGCATCTTCTGACGTGACCGGGCCGTCCCTGCACCGACCGCGCCGCGACGCCTTCGAGGCGTCGTCGCTGGAGGTCGCGCCGCGCCTGCTCGGCGGCCTGCTGCGGCACACGACGGCCCAGGGAGCGGTGGCGCTGCGCATCACGGAGGTCGAGGCCTACATCGGCGACGGTCTCGACCCCGGCTCGCACGCCTTCCGCGGCCGCACGAAGCGCAACGCGGTGATGTACGGCCCGCCCGGCCACCTGTACGCCTACTTCACCTACGGCATGCACGTCTGCGCCAACGTGGTGTGCTCACCCGAGGGGGAGGCCACCGCCGTCCTCCTGCGCGCCGCCGAGGTCGTGGAGGGGGAGGCGCTGGCAGAGCACCGCCGCATCGGCGCCTCCGGCCGCAGCATCCCGCACCGCGACCTGGCCCGCGGACCCGCACGCCTGGTCGTCGCCGCGGGCATCTCCCTGGCGGACGACGGTGCCGACCTCTACGGCGGCCGGTTCGAGCTGCTCCTGCCGGACGAGCCCCTCCCGCACGCGACGGGTCCGCGCACCGGGGTCTCGGGCGCCGGCGGGGGAGCGGCGTTCCCGTGGCGCTACTGGCTGCCGGGGGACCCGACGGTCTCGCCGTACAAGCGGCACCCGAAGGCGAGCGACTGAGGTCAGCCCGCCACGAAGCGGAACAGCCCCGCGCAGACGCAGGCCCAGACGATGCTGACGAGGGTGCCGATGATGAACCGCTCCCGTGCCTCCGCCGCGTCCAGCTCGGTGAAGCGGCCGACGCCCTTGATGGCGATGATCACGCCGAGGGCCTCGGGGAAGCCGGCCATGATGGCGCCGGTGGTCGCGAAACGCTCCAGGAAGCCGATCGTGGTGCCGCCGCGCAGCACCTCCCTGGTCGCCTCGGCGCCGGTGGTGCGGTCGTGCACGACGATGCCGCCGTGGTCGCCCGCGACCGTCGTGCTCCGCGTCGCCAGGGCGAGGACGACCTGCGACGCGGGCCCGCCGCCGGCCACGCTGAGGGCGAGCGCCGCGATGCCGATCAGGACGCGGAACTCCAGCGGAGCCTGCTGCTGCGGCAGCGCGGCCAGGAGGAGGGCGAGGGCCAGCAGCCCGGCGGCGACGTAGACCAGGGGCCGGCGCGGTGCGCGCAGGGTCGCGACCATGCAGCCGAGGGCGGCGATCGCGAGCAGCAGGATGAGCACCCAGACCACGTGGGGGAGCAGGAAGGCGAGGAAGGCCGCCGGGGGTAGTGTGGTCATTCGTCCTCCGTCTCGGCTCCGGTCGTGGGGCGAGCGGCGCGCTGGGCGGCGTCGGCGCTCGCCAACAGCCTAGTCAGGGCGGGCACCGCCGCCAGCTCGACGCGGAGTCCGGCGGCGCGCGCGCGGTCGCTGACGGACTGCGGGGTGATGCCGAGCCGCGCTCCCGCCTCCGCCTGCGTGAGGCCGGTGGCCAGGAGGTCGTAGAGCTCCCAGCCGGCGGGGGAGCGGCCCTCGCGCAGGGTCAGCAGGAGGTCGGTGACCGCTTCGACGTCGTGAGCGGCCTCGGGATCGGCCACGGCCTCCATCGCCAGCCGCGTCGGGGACCTCTTGGCGCGGCCGACGGCGGTGCGGGCCGCGACGAAGGCGTCGCCCGCGGCGGCGCGGGTCTGGGCGGGGAGGGGGTGTCGCACGGCGCCCATGCCGACGCCGACGCTCCACCGCCCCTCCCGGGTGAGCTCCAGCACGATGGCCAGCGCGGTCGCCGCGTCGGCGGTCAGGGCCTGGAGCTCGTCCCCGGCGTTGCGGTCGACGGGGAGGGCGAGCTGCGGGCCGTGCCGCTCCTGCAACGCGCGCAGGGCGTCGCCCGCGAGGTCGGGGCCCGTGCGGCTGCCGACCTGGTCGGCGGTGACGACGAACATCGCTGCTCCCTTCATCAGGGCTGGTGGCCTGATCGACACTATATCAGGCGTATAGGCCTGATTGCTAGGGAATCAGGCTCCCAGGCCTTATCCCCTGCGGGCCTGCCCGCCGCGTCCCCGCTGATAATCTGTTCGAATGTCCGACTCCGCGACCCTCGAAACGCAGACCATCGACCCGTCCTTCGACGACATCTGGGACGAGCTCGTCTGGCGCGGCCTCGTCCACGTCTCCACCGACGAGTCCGCCCTGAAAGAACTCCTCGCGGGGGAGCCGGTCACCTATTACTGCGGCTTCGACCCGACCGCGGCGAGCCTCCACCTCGGCCACCTCGTGCAGCTGCTCACCATGCGCCGCCTGCAGCTGGCCGGTCACCGGCCGCTCGGCCTGGTCGGCGGCTCCACCGGCCTGATCGGCGACCCGCGCCCGACCGCCGAGCGCACGCTCAACACGCGCGAGACGGTCGCGGAGTGGGTGCGCTCGCTGCAGGCGCAGGTCTCGAAGTACCTGAGCTTCGAGGGCGAGAACGCCGCCCGCCTCGTCAACAACCTCGACTGGACGGCGCCGCTGTCGGCCATCGACTTCCTGCGCGAGATCGGCAAGCACTTCCGCGTCGGGACGATGCTCAAGAAGGACGCGGTCGCCGCGCGCCTCAACTCCGACGAGGGCATCTCGTACACCGAGTTCAGCTACCAGATCCTCCAGGGCCTCGACTTCCTCGAGCTGTACCGCCAGTACGGCTGCGTGCTGCAGACCGGCGGCAGCGACCAGTGGGGCAACCTCACCAGCGGGACGGAGCTCATCCGCAAGGTGGAGGGCGCCCACGTGCACGCCATCGGGACGCCGCTGATCACCAACAGCGACGGCACCAAGTTCGGCAAGAGCGAGGGCAACGCCATCTGGATCGACGCGGCGCTGACCAGCCCGTACGCGTTCTACCAGTTCTGGGTCAACACCGACGACGCCGACGTGATCGCGCGCCTCAAGGTGTTCACCTTCCTGACCAGGGACGAGATCGCCGAGTACGAGCGCAAGGTCGCCGACGAGCCCTTCCGCCGGGAGGCCCAGCTGCGGCTCGCGCGCGACGTCACGACCCTCGTGCACGGCGTGGAGCAGACGGAGGCGGCCATCGCCGCGGCCGAGGCGCTCTTCGGCCAGGGCGACCTCGGGTCGCTCGACCGGGCCACGCTCGAGTCCGCCCTGCGCGAGCTGCCGAACACCACGACCGCGCCGACCGCGACCATCGCCCAGGCGCTCGTCGACACGGGCCTGACCAAGAGCCTCGGCGAAGCGCGCCGGGCCGTGGCGCAGGGCGGCGTCTACACGAACAATGCGAAGGCGGAGGACGCGGAGGCCCCGATCGGCGACGCGGCGCTGCCCGGCGGGATGGTCGTCCTGCGCCGCGGCAAGAAGACGCTCGCCGGCGTGTTCGTCGAGTAGCGGAGGTAGCCTGAGCCCATGTCCGACCACGGCCCCGACGACACCGACGCCCTGGTGGCGCGCCTCGAGGTGATCGAGGAGCAGCCGCTGGCCGCGCGCGCCGAGGCGTACGCCCAGCTGCACGCGGAGCTCTCGGAACGGCTCGAGAGAGCCGACGCGCCGCGGAATGACTGAGCGGCTCGACGTCGCGCTCGCGGCGCGCGGGCTGGCCCGCTCGCGCACGCACGCGGCGACGCTGATCGCGCAGGGACTGGTGACGGTCGACGGCGCCCCGGTCGTGCGCCCCTCCGCCAAGGTGGGCGACGGTCAGAGCGTCGAGGTGGCGGGAGCCGACCACTACGTCAGCCGCGGCGCGCACAAGCTGATCGCCGCGCTCGACGCCTTCGGCGTGCCGGTGGAGGGGCGTCTCGCGCTCGACGCGGGCGCCTCCACCGGCGGGTTCAGCCAGGTGCTGCTGGAGCGGGGCGCCGGCCGGGTGATCGCCCTCGACGTGGGGCACGGCCAGCTCGCGCCGGAGCTCGCGCGCGAGGAGCGCCTGGTGTCGTTCGAGGGTGTCAACGTGCGCTCCCTCTCGGCCGAGCAGCTGGCCGGGCTGACGGGGGATGCGGCGCGCCCCGATCTGGTCGTCGCCGATCTGTCGTTCATCTCGCTCGGCCAGGTGCTGCCCGCCCTCCGCGAGACGGCGGTGGCCGCAGCGGACTTCGTGCTGCTGGTGAAGCCTCAGTTCGAGGTGGGGCGCACGGGTGTGCGCGAGGGGATCGTCCACGACCCCGGCCTCCGGGCGGACGCGCTGACGGGCGTGCTGTGGGCGGGCTTCGACCTCGGGCTCGGCACCGCGGGCGTGATCGCCTCGCCGATCGCCGGGTCGCACGGCAACCGCGAGTTCCTCGTGCACCTGACCGAGCGCGGGACCAACCCCACCGAATGGCTGGAACGCGCGCAGGAGCTCGCCGGCTGACGAGCGCACGCGGCGCAGGGCCGGCGGAACATCCCGTGAATTCTCCACAGGTACGCCCGTTCGACCCGGAAGGCGCCGATTCTCCGACAGAATGGGATGACGAGCACGCAGGAGGGAGAGTGACGGGTATGGCAGCAGCGACGCGATACATCCTCGTCGTCGCGCACACCGGCCGTCAGGACTCCCTGGACGCGGGCGTGCGCGTGTGCCGACAGCTCCTCGAGGCGGGCGTCATCCCCGTCCTCAGCGCGGACGAGCGGCGCGACCTGCTCGCGGCCGAGCCGGGCCTCGACCGCATCGCCCTCCTGGGCGACGAGGTGCAGGCGCACGAGCTGGAGCTCGTCATCGTGCTCGGCGGGGACGGCACCATCCTCCGCGCCGCGGAGCTCGTGCGCGGCTGCGCGGCGCCGCTGCTCGGCGTCAACCTGGGTCACGTCGGCTTCCTCGCCGAGAGCGAGCGCGACGACCTCGAGACCGCCGTCGCCCGCGGGCTCGCGAAGGACTACGAGGTGGAGGAGCGCATGACGCTCTCCGCTCGGGTCAAGGTCGGCGACGAGGTCGTCTACGAGAGCTGGGCGCTCAACGAGGCGACGGTCGAGAAGGCGAGCCGCGAGCGGATGCTCGAGGTCGTCATCGAGGTCGACGGCCGGCCGATGTCGAGCTTCGGCTGCGACGGCGTCGTGATGTCGACGCCGACCGGCTCGACCGCGTACTCGTTCTCGGCCGGAGGCCCGGTCGTCTGGCCCGGGGTCGCCGCCCTGCTCCTGGTGCCGCTCAGCGCCCACGCCCTGTTCTCGCGTCCGCTTGTGGTCGACGCCGAGTCGTCGCTCGCCGTCGAGCTGCTCGACCGCACCGGCGGCGCCGGCATCCTCTGGTGCGACGGCCGGCGCCCGTTCGACCTGCCGAACGGTGCGCGCGTCGTCGTGCGCCGCTCGCCCATCCCGGTGCGGCTGGCGCGCCTCCACCCGGGGCCGTTCACCGACCGGCTGGTGCACAAGTTCGATCTTCCCGTGACGGGATGGAGGGGGCCGGCGGGCCGTGACTGACGTGCGTGGAGCGATCGAGGAGATCTCGATCAAAGACCTGGGCGTCATCGCAGACGCCTCGCTGCCGCTGGGCTCGGGATTCACCGCGATCACCGGCGAGACCGGCGCGGGCAAGACCATGGTCGTCTCGGCGCTCGGCCTGCTCCTCGGCTCGCGGGCCGACACGGGCGCGGTGCGGCTCGGCGCCGGGCAGGCCTGGGTGGAGGGGCGCTGGCGGGTCGCCGACGCGGGCGACGTGGTCGAGCGCGTGCACGACGCCGGCGGCGACGTCGACGCCCTCGGCGGGGGAG
>JAEWDJ010000431.1 GCA_023390155.1 Actinomycetes bacterium
GTCGTGAGCGGCCCTTCTGCGACGGGTGCTTCCGGTGCCGGGTGGCGGTACCGGTCTGCCGTCAGTTGCTGGTCGGCTTGCCGCGGCGGGCGCGGAGCTGGTTGAGGGCGTCCTCGAGCAGCTGCTCCGCCTCCTCCTCCGAGCGACGCTCCTTCACGTAGGCGAGGTGCGTCTTGTACGGCTCGGTCTTGGCGACCGACGGCGGGTTCTCCTTGTCGCGGCCGGCGGGGAGACCGCTGGACGGCGAATCGATGACCTCGGGGATCTCCTCCTCCGGGAGGTTCGCCGCGAAGTAGCGGACGGTCTCGTTGCCGAGCGCGTCCCAGTACGAGACGGCGATGCGGTCCGCGTGGAAACCGCGGTCCTGCTCCCCCATCGGGCCGGCGCCGACGCGCGAGCCGCGGATTGCACTTCCTCCGGAAGCCATGGTTCTCCTCTGGTGAAGGGCGCTGACTAAGCGCTGAACTTGGTGATCAGCCCGAGCACGACGATGCAGGTGATCCAGATGATCCCGAGCACGACCGTGATCCGGTTGAGGTTGCGCTCAGCCACTCCCGAGGCGCCGAGGTTGGAGGTGACGCCGCCGCCGAACATGTCGGAGAGACCGCCGCCGCGCCCCTTGTGCAAGAGGATGAGCAGGGTCAGCAGGAGGCTGGTGATTCCCAGCAGCACCTGCAGGACGACCTGAAGAATCTGCACGAGTTACCTTTCGCGTAACGTCACCCGGGAAAAGCCCGGGGAAAGCCAACGACCAGTATAACCGGCCGGTCCGGAAACGACCGTGCGGTCAGATACCGACGTGCTTCTGATAGCGGATGATGCTCGCGAACTCGGCCACGTCGAGGCTCGCACCGCCGACGAGCGCGCCGTCGACGTTGGGCTCCCGCATAAACGCGGCGATGTTGCCGGACTTCACCGAGCCGCCGTAGAGGATGCGCGTCTTCGCCGCGACGTCCTCCCCCAGCACCTCGACGATCACGGCGCGCAGCGCGGCCGCGACCTGCTCGGCCTGCTCGGGCGTCGCCGCCTGACCGGATCCGATCGCCCAGACGGGCTCGTACGCGACGACGAAGTCGGCGGCCGAGTCGACCTGTGCGAGCGCAGCGCGCAGCTGCGCGACCGGGACGGCGCTGGCGCCGTGGGTCTCGAGGTCCTCCGCCGTCTCGCCGACGCAGATGATCGGCGCGATGTTGTGCGCGATCGCCTGCGCGGTCTTGGTGGCGACCTGCTCGTCGGTCTCGCCGTGCAGCGTCCGCCGCTCGGAGTGGCCGATGATCACGTAGCGGCACTCGAGCGCGGCCAGGAACGCCGCCGAGATCTCGCCGGTGTAGGCCCCGGACTCGTGCTCGGACACATCCTGACCGCCGAAGGCGATCGGGAGCTTGTCGGCCGAGACCAGGGTCTGGACGCTGCGAAGGTCGGTGAATGGCGGGAAGACCGCGGCCTCCACGGCCGAGAAGTCGTGCCCGGCGTCCTTGAGCGTCCACGCGAGCTTCTGCACGACGGCGATGGCCTGGAGGTGGTCCAGGTTCATCTTCCAGTTGCCGGCGATGAGCGGACGCGCCGCACCGAGGGGCTCACTGCTGCCATCCGAGGACCTCCAGACCCGGGAGGCGCTTGCCCTCGAGGAACTCGAGGCTCGCTCCGCCACCCGTCGAGATGTGACCGAACTGATCGTCCGAGAAGCCGAGCGCGCGGACCGCGGCGGCCGAGTCGCCGCCGCCGACGACCCCGAGGCCGTCGACCTCGGTGAGCGCCTGCGCGACGGCCTTGGTGCCGGCCGCGAACGGGGCCAGCTCGAACACGCCCATGGGGCCATTCCAGAAGACGGTGCGCGCGGCGCGGACGTACTCCGCGAACAGCTGCGCGGTCTCGGGTCCGATGTCGAGGCCGAGCCCGGAGGCGCCCCACTCGGTGTCCTCGATGGCGTCGACGGGGCGCACCACGTGCTCCGCGTCGGCGCCGAACTTCGAGGCGACGACCACGTCGCGCGGGAGGACGATCTCCACCCCGAGCTCCTCGGCCTTCGCGAGGTAGCCCTTCACCGTGTCGATCTGGTCGGCCTCGAGCAGGCTGGAGCCCACCTTGTGACCGAGCGCGGCGAGGAAGGTGAAGAGCATGCCGCCGCCGATGAGCAGCGAGTTCACGCGCGGGAGAAGGTGGCCGATCACGCCGAGCTTGTCGGAGACCTTGGAGCCGCCCAGCACGACCGCGTAGGGCCGCTCGGGGTTCTCGGTCAGCCGGTCGAGCACGTCCAGCTCGGTCGCGATGAGGGTGCCGGCGGCGCTCGGGAGCGCCTGGGCGAGCTCGTACACGCTGGCCTGCTTGCGGTGCACGACGCCGAAGCCGTCGGAGACGAACGCGTCGCCGAAGGCGGCGAGCTTGGCCGCGAAGGCGGCGCGCTCGGCGTCGTACTTGCTGGTCTCCCCCGGGTTGAAGCGGAGGTTCTCGAGCAGGGCGACGTCGCCGTCCTTCAGCTCGGAGACGGCCTTCTCGGCACCCGCGCCGACCGTGTCCTGGGCGAAGGTCACCGGCTTGCCCAGCAGCTCGCAGAGCCGCTGGGCAACCGGTGCCAGGCTGTACTTCGCATCCGGGGCGCCCTCGGGGCGGCCCAGGTGCGAGATGACGACCACCTTCGCGCCCTGGTTGATCAGGGCGTTCAGGGTGGGAATCGACGCTCGCACGCGTCCGTCGTCCGTGATCACGCCGTCCTTGAGAGGAACGTTGAGATCACAGCGGACGACGACCCGCTTTCCGGCGAGCGAACCGAGTGAGTCGAGTGTGCGGAGCGTCACGTCGGTTCCCTGTCGCTAGAGGCGCTCGGCCACGTACTCGGTCAGGTCGACCAGACGGTTGGAGTAGCCCCACTCGTTGTCGTACCAGCTCGAGAGCTTGACCTGGTCGCCGAGGACGCGCAGCAGACCGGCGTCGAAGATCGACGAGTGCGGGTCGGAGACGATGTCGCTCGACACGATCTCGTCCTCGGTGTACTTGAGGATGCCCTTGAGCTCGCCCTCGGCGGCCTCCTTGTAGGCGGCCTTGATCTCGTCGACGGTGACCGGGCGCGAGGCGGTGACGGTCAGGTCGGTGATCGAGCCGGTGGGGACCGGCACGCGCAGCGCGAAGCCGTCGAGCTTGCCCTTGAGCTCCGGGAGCACGAGGCCGATGGCCTTGGCGGCGCCGGTGGAGGTCGGGACGATGTTGATGGCGGCGGCACGGGCACGGCGGAGGTCGCTGTGCGGGCCGTCCTGCAGGTTCTGGTCAGCGGTGTAGGCATGTGCGGTCATCATGAAGCCGCGCTCGATGCCGAACTTGTCGTTGAAGACCTTGGCGAGCGGCGCGAGGCAGTTGGTGGTGCACGACGCGTTGGAGATGATGTTGTGGCTCTCCGGGTCGTACAGGTGCTCGTTCACGCCCATGACGAAGGTGGCGTCCTCGTCGGTGGCCGGAGCGGAGATGATGACCTTCTTGGCGCCCGCCTCGATGTGCTTCTTGGCGTCGGCGGCCTTGGTGAAGCGGCCGGTCGACTCGATGACGATGTCGACGCCCAGGTCGCCCCAGCCCAGGTTGGCGGGGTCGCGCTCGGCGAGGACCTTGATCGGCTTGCCGTTCACGACGATGTTGTCGCCGTCCAGCTCCACCGTGGCGTCCAGACGGCCCGTGATGGAGTCGTACTTGAGCAGGTGCGCGAGAGTCTTGTTGTCGGTGAGGTCGTTCACCGCGACGATCTCGAGCTCGCTGCCCTTCGCGAGGGCCGCGCGCAGGTAGTTGCGACCAATGCGACCGAACCCGTTGATTCCGATCTTTACGGACACAGATGTCTCCAGTTACTTGATGGGCGCCGGACGGCGCGATGTGGGTGGGTGTAGCGGACGGCGGCGGGGGCCCGCGGGGGGGGCCCCCCCCCCC
>JAEWDJ010000434.1 GCA_023390155.1 Actinomycetes bacterium
AGGGCCTGCACGGCGATGCCGAGGGTGGCGCCCCCGGCGAGCAGGGCGATCATCCCGAACGACCAGCTGTCGTGGGGGTTGTCGGCCTTCGAGTAGGCGCCGAAGAAGAGGATGAACGCTGCGAGCAGCACGATCGCGACGATGTTGTTCACCACGGGAGCCCAGGTGAACGGGCCGAACGACTTGCGCGCGTTGAGCACCTCGCCGAGCAACGTGTAGAGCCCCAGGAAGAAGATCTGCGGCAACGACCAGTACGCGAACGTCGTCGCCAGCTGCGCCTGCTCGCCCCGGAGGCCGTAGAGCGTCATGAGGAGCGGGGCAGCGAGGGTGGCGACGACCGCCACCGCGGCGAAGACCACCATCCCGAGCGTGACGAGCTTGTTGATGTAGGCCCGGCCGCCGTCTGCGTTCACGGACGCCCGCACGATCTGCGGCACGAGGATGGCGTTCAGGATGCCCTGCGCGATGATCGCGTAGAGGCTGTTGGGGACCTGCGTGGCCGTGCCGTAGGCGTTCGCAGCCAGGCTGATCGCGCCGATCGCCTGCACCAGCAGCCACGCCTTCGCGAAGCCGAGGATGCGCGAGACGAAGGTGCCGGAGGCGAGCATCGCGCTCGCGCGCCCGACGCTAGCCACGCGGGCCGTCCTCCGGGGTGTCGGTGCGCGTGTCGGTGCGGTCCGCATCCGCGGTCGCGGGGGGTTCGGCGTGCTCCACCGAGTCGTCTCCGTCGGCAGGCTCATCGGCGCTGGGCTCATCGGTGGGCTCGCCCTCCGCCGGCTCGCGACGCTCCTTGCGCCGCAGCAGGATCTTGCGCACGATGCCGAAGCCGAACAGCAGCACCAGCAGAATGCCGAGGATCAGCGCGCCGAGCCCCTCCCAGTCGGCGTGCACATCGACGGTGACCGAGGTGGGGTCGCCGATCGGGACGCCCGTCGGGCTGTAGAGCCGCAGCGACAGGACGACCTGGCCGTTGCCGACCTTGGCCTTGACCGGCACGAGGAGGGTCGCACGCGAGTCCTGCGGGATGCGCTTGGTGGTCGCGTCGTCGATCTCCAGCCGACTGTTGGAGGGCGCGGCCGTGAGAACCACGGTCGCCGCCTCCCCGGTCAGGCCGTTGCTGACGGTGAACGGGATGGAGCCCTGCGCGCTCACGAGGTTGATGTTCTCGGTCGGGAGGATGCGGATGGAGTGCAGGGTCTTGACCGTCGCCTTCTGCGACGCGGCGACGGCGGCGGACCAGTCGGTGCGGGGGCTCTGCCACGAGACGGCGAGCAGGGTCAGCAGCTGCGCGCGCACCTGACCCGTCAGGGTCTCCGGGACGTCGAGCACGGACGAGAACGCGCCGAGCGAGGTCTCGTCGGCGATCAGGGCGCGGATGGAGTCGATGCGGGCCTGCGACTCGGGGGCGTCGACGAGCGTCAGTCCGGCGGCCGGTGCGACGGAGCGCAGCGAGGTGAAGGTGGAGGGCGCCGCCCACGGCGAGGAGAAGAGCGCGTCGAGGGTGCGCTGCAGCTGCGTGCCGCTCGACGGCCACGACCGGTCGAGGGCGACGAGGAGGTGGCGGGCGTCGCCGCCTTCCGCGCTGATCAGCTGGAGCTGGGCGTTCAGCTTCGCCATCGCGGTGTTCCAGGCGACATCACTCGGTGCCGAGACGGCGGAACGCAGGGCGTCGGAGAGGCGCTGGTCGGACGCCAGCACGTGGCTTCCCGAGGCTGTGAGGGCGGCGTCGGGGGTCGCATCGAGATCGGCCGCGTTCGTGTTGTCGCCCGAGACGATGACCGTGGAGAGGCCCGCGGCGGCGAGCGGTGCCAGGTCGGCCGTGCGGGCGGTCTTGTCACCGGGCCACGCGATCCCGTCGAGCGTGAAGTCCCAGCCGGTCAGCGCCTCCAGGCTGGGCAGCACCGGGCCGGAGGTCGGCGTCGGCGTGGGGGTTCCGGTCGCGGCGGAGGTGGGCGTGGTGAGCGGCTGGCCGATCGAGGTGGGGGTCGGCGAGAAGTTCTTGGGGTCGAGGGCGTAGGCGAGGGAGGTGGGCTGCAGGGGAGCCGCGGATCCGGCCTGGATCTGCCCGGTCGGGTCGGCATCCCCGTAACCGAGAGAGAAGGTTTCGTTCGGGAGGGCGGCGAGCCGTGCGAGCCAGTCGAGGGCGGATGCCGGCGCGGCGTTTCCCAGAGCGCGGATCGACGCGATGATCATCGGGTCGATCCCGACGGTCACCGCACTGTGCCCCTCGAGCCCGTCGAGGTCGCGTGTGAGCACGCCGTTGGCCGCGGTGTAGGTGGAGAGGTCGTCGGCGGAGATGAGGCCGTCCGAGGTGGACGGGCTGACGATCGGCAGCACGACATCCACACTCGAGCGCGTGGCCGTCTCCGCAGCCGCCCAGACGATGGAGCCGCGGGCCTCCGTGGTCGCGCCGGCCGCCTCGACCGTGGCGCCGACGCCGAACACCGCCGATCCGGGGCGGGTCGCGAAGGGCACGGAGGCCGCCGGGACGGTGACCCGCACGACCGAACTGGTGCCGCTCTCGAGCGGAGGGAGGGCGGCCTCCCCGAGCGTCACGGCCTTGTCGACGGCGTCGGTCGAGCCGAGCCAGTCGGTGAGGGCGTCGCGATCCGTCTTGGGCGAAGGGTCGAGCCACACGGTGACGGTGCCCGAGGGAACGGCGGTGTCTGTCGGGTTCGAGACGGTGACGGAGAAGGAGAGGTCCTGCCCGGCGCTCACGAC
>JAEWDJ010000055.1 GCA_023390155.1 Actinomycetes bacterium
CCAGCAGCACGCCGATCAGGATGAGGCACACCCGCGCGCGCACGAGTCCCGCGCGGCGGCGCTCGTCCGGCACCTCCCGGGTGTCGGTCGCGTAGCGGGCGATGGCCGTCACGATGACCCCCGCGACGATGAGGGTCAGGTTGAAGCTGAGCGACGAGATGCTGTGCGTCATCCCCAGGGCGCTCAGGTGCAGCTTCCACCAGTCCGGGTCGGGGGCGCTGAGCATGGCGGCGAGGATCCCGATGACGGCGAAGACGGCCAGCACGGTCGACAGCCGCAGGATGTCCATCCCGCTGGCGGAGAGGAACACGGCGTAGCCGGTGACGCCCGCGAGGGCCGCGGCCAGGGCGACCGCGGAGAGGAAGTAGACCGTCGCCCCCTGGAAGGCATCCGCCAGCACGGCGCCGAGCACGAGCCAGAGCAGGAGGGCGATGACGGCGTGCGCGACGGCGATCGCGATGGTGTCGAAGACGTCCACCCCGCTGGTGCGATCGCGCTCGACCCTCCCGGGCGCGCTGAGCGGGGTGAGACCCTCCCGCCGCCACAACCGGCCGACGGGGTAGGCGATCAGCGCGACGACCCCTCCGGCGATCGCCGTGAACTGCGAGAGGGATCCGGGGCCCGCGATGGGGGCGGACTCGCCCCAGAAGAGCGGCAGCGCGACCAGGGCGACGAGGACGAACGCACCGGCGCCGGCGATGATGGCCGCGCCCTCCTCTTTGAGCGCCGGTGTCGTCCCCGTCAGGGGGATGCGCAGCGCGCGACGTGCCTCGGTCATCGACGGCCTCCTCGAGAACGCGCGTCGTCCGTGCCGACGCTGACGCGCTGAGTATCGCCGCCCGGACGCTATTTGGGTAGAGCCCTCCGGCCGCCGGCCGGCTGCTCCCCGCTGGCGAGCAGCCGGCAGAACGCCGCGTCGTCGAGGTGGCCGTCGTGGAGGTGGATGATGAAGCCGCGCGACACCGGGCGGCCCGGCGTTATCGGGAGCGGCGCCCCCCAGGCGAGGGCGGAGCCGACACCCGGGTACTCGGCGGCGCGGACGAACCACGGGTCGTCGCCCTTCTCGCGGCGGAACACGAGTTCGACCGGCGAGCCGGCGACGACAGCGCTCCAGCGGAGCCAGGGCGAGCGGGAGCCGTTCGCCCCCTCCTCCGAGGCGGCGTCGCCGGTGCGGATCGCGACCTCGTCGGCGGGAGCGAGGCGCCAGAAGAAGCCACCGTAGCCCGCACCCGCCCGGCCGTGGGCTCCGGGACTCCCGAGGGTCACGGGGCGCCGCGGCGTCAGCTCGAACCGCAGCCGGAGGGTCCAGGTGTTCCCGTCGACGGCCTCCGCCCGCCACTCCCGGGTCTCGTCGAGGAGCGGGGCGCCGGCGGCGTCGAGCCAGGTCAGCCGCTCGGTGCGCGCGTCGGGCGCCTGGTCGACGGCATCGAGGCGGACACTGCCGTGCGTGCGACCCCAGCGGTAGCCTCCGCTGTCGGCGCGGTAGTCCGGGCCGCCCCAGAGGTTGCTCCCGTCCACGTCGGGGATCGCGACGCCGGCGCCGAGGTGCCACGGATGGTCGAGCGGGAACGCGTCGGTGAGCGGGACCCCGGCGAGCGTGCGCACGGGATGGGCGTACGGGCGCGGCGAGAGCGAGACGGCGAGCGTCCCACCCGTGTGGAAGGACGCGACCGTGGTGCGGTCGAGCTCGAGGTGCCCGGCGGCGGGATCCGCGCCGGCGACGGCCCAGGGGAGCCCGAGCTCGGTGAACGTGGCCTCGGCGGCGCAGGCGCGGCGCACGTCGCGCTCGATGTCCCGCACGACGGCGTGCTCGTTCGGGCCCGTGCCCACGCGGTCGACCCACGCGGCCGGGATCGGGCGGGGATCCGGCGCCGTACGCACCGCCTCCAGCACCGCCATGTAGCTCTCGGTCCCCTCCAACGGGCTCAGCAGCTCGGCCACGCCGGCGCGGGCGTCGAGCAGGTTCTCGAGCAGGTCGGTGCGCCCGAAACGCTCGGTGGTCGTCGCCCCTTCGCGTTCAAGGAGGACGTCGTCGAGGACGTAGAACAGGGTCGCGGAGGCGGTGGAGCCGTGGACCGTGACACTCGGCTCGCCTTCGTGCGGTCCGGCGATGGTCAGCGCACAGGTGATGGCGGGCGCGGATCCCGGGCGCCGGATCCGGATGACGGAGGTGTCGTCGCTCTCGGTGTCGTTCGCGCGGAACAGGTCGGCCGTGATCTCCGAGACCTGCGCGCGGGAGCGGACCCCCGCGACCGAGAGGGCGGTGATCACCGCGTGCGACAGGGCGTTGGTGGCGACGCCGTCCACCACGTCGACGCCGTCGAGCGTCCGCCGCCCCGCCCACGGAGACCGCCCGAAGTAGGCGCGGTCGCGCATCCACACGCCCGCGGCCGTGACCGCACGGATCTCGCCGAACTCGCCGGCCGCGATGCCGGCGCGCAACCGGGGGAGGGCGCGCGAACCGAGACTCTGGAAGCCGACCTGGACGAGCCGGCCGGCGTGCGCGGCCGCCGCGCTCAGGCGCTCGAACGCCGCCATCGAGGTCACCGGCGGCTTCTCCAGATAGAGGTCGACGCCCGCGGCGAGGACCGCCTCCGCCAGTTCCAGGTGGGTGTGCAGGGGCGTCGAGACGATGACGACATCGAGGTCGCGCTCGGCGGCGAGGAGCGCGCCGAGATCGGCGTAGGTGCGCACCGAGGGCTCGACCTCGCCGTCGGGGAGCGCGCTGGGGTCGGCGACCGCCACCAGCTCCGCCCGCCCGGCTCCGCGGAGCCGGGCGAGGTTGCGGCGGTGGACCGCGCCGAACC
>JAEWDJ010000490.1 GCA_023390155.1 Actinomycetes bacterium
CGACTACGGCGACCGGGACGCGCGGCCGGCGCGCAAGCCGCGGCACAAGTAGGGGGAGGGCGCGAGGCGGCGGATTGTGTGCCGTTTGGGAGGGCTCGCACGGGACGCGCCCGGCCTCCCCTCCCGCTCACACGCTGCAGTTCGACCCGATCGCCAGGTGGCCCCACAGCGTCCAGCCGCTGAGAGCCCACGCGATCAGAGCGACGACGGCCGAGGTCGCGAGGGTGGCGGCGAGGCCCGTGAGCAGGCGGCGGGCGAGACCTCCCGGCGCTGTGAGGATGAGCGCGAGCAGGCAGCCGACGGTCACGAGTGCGAGGGGTGCGACGCCGAAGGCGACGAAGAAGTCCGTGTCGGTGGTGGCGGCCATCCGTGCCTTGCACTCGTCCCGCCAGGCATTGTCGACGGCGATCGCGAACCAGAACCAGCCGACCACCAGCGCTCCGGCGCACCACGCCAGCGCGACGCCGAACCGCGACCGCGACCGCGCATCCACAGTGCGCGTATCCCCCGCCCCCATGGGTCGAGGCTAGCCGCCGGCGCGCTCCCGCACGCTCAGATCCAGTCCTTCCGTTTGAACACCACGTACAGCCCGACGCCCATCGCCAGCATCAAGAGGATGGCGAAGGGGTAGCCGAGGGCCCAGTGGAGCTCGGGCATGTGGGCGAAGTTCATGCCGTAGACGGAGGCGACGAGGGTGGGGGTGAAGAGGATGGCGGCCCAGCCGGAGATCTTCTTGACCTCGTCGTTCTGGGCCTGGCCGACGAGGGTGGTGTGGACGGTGAGCGCGTTCTGGAGGATCTGGCGGAAGCCGTCGGCGCGCTCGATGATGCGGATGGCGTGGTCCTGCACGTCGCGGATCCCGTCGCGGAGGGAGTCGTCGGCGCCGCGGGCGGCGAGGGCGTCGCGGAGGGTCTGGAGCACGTCCCGCAGCGGGTTGACGGCGCGCTGGAACATCATGACCTCGGTGGAGAGCTCGTAGATGCGGCGGGAGACGTCGCGATCGCCGTTGAAGAGCTGGTCCTCGATCTCGTCGATGTCGTTCTCCATGCCGGCGATGACGGGCGCGTAGCGGTCGACGACCTCGTCGAGGATGCCGTAGAGGGCGGCCATGGGGCCCTGGGCGAGCAACTCCGGCTCGCCCTCGAGCCGGTGGCGGACGGCGGCGAGGTCGGGTGAGTCGAAGTGACGCACGGTGATGACGAAGTCGGCGCCGAGGAAGACGTGGACCTCGCCGAACTCGACCTTCTCGGTCTCGTCGAGGTAGGTCGCCGGCCGCAGCACGACGAACGTGGTGCTGCTGTACTTCTCGAGCTTGGCGCGCTGGTGGCCGCTGAGGGCGTCCTCCACCGCGAGCGCGGGGAGGCTGAACTCGGTGGCGACGGCCTCCAGCTCCTCG
Source organism: Actinomycetes bacterium (assembly GCA_023390155.1). Classification (GTDB taxonomy): domain Bacteria; phylum Actinomycetota; class Actinomycetes; order Actinomycetales; family Microbacteriaceae; genus Leifsonia. The sequence goes on from JAEWDJ010000490.1 coordinate 1,397, forward strand.
CGGGTGGGGCGGTAGAGGCCGATCCAGGCGAAACCGCCACGGTCGCGGACGGTCTCGCAGGTGTCCTCCAACGACACGGTCGGGGTGCGGACGCCGTCGACGTAGACGGCGTTGTCGACGATCATCGGGCGGCTCGGGAGCAGAGCTCGGGGCGGCGGGGTTCCATTCCGGCACCCTACGCCAGAGGATAGGGACGGAGCGCGCGAGACGCGGTGCACCGGGAGGGACGGACCGATGAACAGGGAGCGGCGCGAGCAGGCGGCGTACGCGGAGGCGCGGGCGGAGGCCGCCGCGGCCGAGTACGCGACCGAGACGGACGACACCGCGATCGACGCGGACGAGGAGCTGGAGTCGGAGGAGGAGCCCGGCTGACGCGCGGGATCCCGCGCCTCACCGGCCGAGCAGGGCGAACGCGGTGAGGGCGAGCCAGGCGAGCATCCCGGCGTAGATCAGCCGCTCGGCGAGGCCGAACACCTGCTGAAGCCGGGGCGACACCGCCGCGAGGATCGTGAGTGCACTCGCAGCCGACATCGCCCAGCCGAGGGAGGTCGCGTCGCCGCCCTGGCGTCCCAGACCCTCGGTCGCACCGAAGGCGGCACCGACCAGGAAGCCCCCGGCCGACGCCGCGGCGAAGGCCGCGAAGGCGAGGGCGTCGTGGGCGCGGCCGGTGGCGGTCCGCGGGGTGGCGGGCGCATCCATCGGCACCCAGCCGATCACGGCCCGCGTCGCGGCGAGCACGACCAGCGCGATCACGGCGGGCAGCACCGACTCCACCCCGGCGGCCGGCAGCGCGACGGCGAGGGCGGCGGCGGAGGCTGCGGTCGCCAGGGTCTGCGCGCGATAGAGCACGCGATACCGCGAGAGGCCGTACGCGCTCACCGGGTCGCGCATGGGCGACAGGCCGGTGGGGAGCGCGTGCAGCGCGACGATGCTGCCGAGCGCGACGGCGACGCCGACGAGCGCCACGACGGCCAGTGCGGTGATCACCGCTGCACCGTATGACGGACGGGGCGGGTGGTCCAGCCCCCGCCTCCCCGGTGCGTCCGCCGAGGCGTTCGTGGTACATCTAGCGGGACACGACAGATCGGAACCCCGTGGCCAGAGACACCCGCCGGTTCGCCGAGAGCGCGACCGGGACCGCAGCCGACGCCTACCTCGCCGACCTCGAGCGGGTGCAGTTCTCGCCGTACTTCTCGCGGCTGTCGGCGGTGACCCAGGTGGTGTCGCCCTCCACCGCCGGGGCGCCGGTGCACAACCGGCTGACGCACACGCTGAAGGTGGCGTCCGTCGCGCGGTCGATCGCCGACCGGGTGGGCGCGAGCGCGGCCGGGCCGTGCGACCCGACGGTGGTGGAGGCCGCCGCGTGCGCGCACGACCTGGGCCATCCGCCGTTCGGGCACCTCGGGGAGGCGGTGCTCAACCGCATCGCGCGGGACGAGCTCGGGTTGGCGGACGGGTTCGAGGGCAACGCGCAGACCTACCGCATCATCGCCTCCCTCGACGTGGTGGAGAACGCGCCGAGCGGGCTCGACCTCACCGCGGCCACGCGCGCGGCGGTCGCGAAGTACCCCTGGTCGCCGCGGGTGGACGCGCGGCAGCTGCACCACGCGGACGGCGTGCCCCGCGGCATCCACCGGGCGGGCGCCGACTACGACGTGTTCAAGTACTCGACGTACTTCGTGGACGAGGCCGACCTCGATCAGGCGCGGGCGGAGGTCGAAGCCCCTCCCCTGCGCCAGACGGTGGAGGGCGCGGTGATGGACATCTCGGACGACATCGCGTACTCGGTGCACGACATCGACGACTTCTACCGGGCCGGCATCCTCGACCACGCGTCGGTGACGGCGGAGTTCCACGGCTGGCTGGACGACGTGCCGAGCTGGGCGGCGGCCGACGCGCGCGATCTGGCGGGCAGCGCGGCCCCGGGCGCCGCTCTCGAGCGCCTCCGCCGCAAGATCGACCGCGACGACCCGTGGATCGCGGAGGACGACGCGTTCTACGACGCGGTCTGGGCCGTCAACGCCGAGCTGGTGGACGCCCTCCTCATCCGGCCGTTCGACGGCTCGCTCGCGCTGGAGCGCGAGCTGGCGGCCTTCACCGGGCGCTGGATCCGCGGGTTCGTGGACTCGGTGGCCCCGGTCGCGGTGGAGTCCCTGCGGACCGGGCCGGTGAGCCTCGGCACCGCGGCGTGGCACCGCGTGGAGATCCTCAAGTTCCTGCACCGGCAGTTCGTGCTCAGCCGGCCGGACCTCGCCATCCAGCAGCGCGGGCTCAGCACGGTCATCTCGCGCACCGTGCGCGCGCTGATCGAGTGGATGGAGGACGAGCGCGACCGCAAGCGTGTGCCGCGCCGCCTGCACGAGCTGATTGCGCTGGCGCACGAGGACTACGCCGCCATGGACCAGGGCCGCTACCGCGCGATCGCCGCCTGGCGGCCCGTGGACGACCTGGCCCGCGCCCGCGGGGTGATCGACTACGTCGCCTCCCTGTCGGACGCGCAGGCCGCCGACCTCTCGGACGCGCTGTCGGGCCGCGGCGACCGGATCTGGTCGCTCGGGCACCGGGTGTAGCGGCGCGCGACGGTGGGGCTCAGCGGCCGGCGGATCTGAGCGGGCTCAGGCCCGGGCGCGCTCGCGCTCGCTCACACGCCTCCCGGCGAAGACACGGGACGCGACGAGGTTCCACAGGCCGGCGAACAGCAGCGCGCCGGCGACGCCGTTCAGGACCGCGCCGACCACGTCCGAGCCGAAGTGGACGCCCAGGTACAGGCGCGACCAGCCGACCAGCAGCACGAACACGGCGCCCACGACGAGCACGACCGCGCGGGCGAGCGGGCGCCGGCACACCATCACGAGCGCCGCGACGAGCGCGGTCGCGAACACGACGTGCCCGCTCGGGTAGCTCAGCGTCGCCGGATCGACGTGGAGGAGGTGGGTCAGCCCGGCGGTCGTCGGCCGCGGCTCGGCGACGACGGTCTTCACGACCAGGGTGGTGAGCCAGCCGAAGCCGGCCACCGCGCACGCGCCGAGCGCCAGCCTCCATCCGCGCACGAACAGCAGCACCACGAAGACGACCGCGAGGATCGCCGCGACGACGACCGGCCGATCCAGCCCGTCGAGCAGCAGCGCGGTGGCGTCGAGCGCGGGCGAGTTGACGCGGTTGATGGTGTCGTCGAGGGAGGCGAAGCGCAGCGCGGGGACGACCTTCGCGGCGAAGCCGAGACCGAAGGTGAGCGCGAAGAGGACGACCGTCCAGACGATCCAGTGGCGCGGGATGCGCAGGAGGGCGGGGTTCACGTGAGGGTCCTTCAGGTCGGCGACGGGGACAGTCAAGCCGACCGGGGGCGCGCGAGCCTCCGAGGAGGCTGGAGGCGCCTGAGGGAACCCGCACGCGGGCGGCCGTCCACAGCGCGCGGGCCGTCTCGGCGCGGCCGTCTCAGCGCGCGCCCGGCTCGACGTCGTGGACCGACGTCGGCGTGCCGCGGCGCTCGGCCCCGCGACGGCGGTGGCGGACCCATCCCGTGACGAGCAGGAGGGCGCCCACGCCGATCAAGGCCGCCGCGGCGATGGTGAAGCCGGCGTTCCAGGCGGCGAACTCGGCGGCGTCGTTGGAGCCCGGCGTCTCGACGCCGTAGCGGGTGAGGCAGACGATGCCGGCGACGACCAGGATCGCGCCCACGATGACGAACGGCAGGGATCTCCCCGCGCTGAACATGCTCACGTGCGTCTCCTCTCAGCCCGACGGGTTCTCGACCGGGGTGCCGTCCGGGTCGGTGTCGTGGTCGGGGTCGACCTCGGGCGGCGGCGGGTCGTCGGCCGGGCGTACGACGGCGGTGAGCGGCTCAGGGAGACTGTAGAGCCGCGTGATCTCGTCGATCCGGGCGCTCATGTAGTCCTCGGCGTCCGCGTTGTCCGGCTCGGAGAGCTGTTCCGACGCGGTCTCGGCCATCATGACGGTGGATGCGTTGATCAGGAACGTGGCGTCCACGTCGTTGCCGTCAGGGCCGATGGCGTGCATCGTCACCAGATCGGAGCCTCCGCGCTGGCCGATGAGGCGGGCGAACTCCAGCAGCAGGTCGGCGGCCTCATCGCCGACCAGGAGGGACTTCTCGGCGAACGTCACGTGTTTCATAGTCGCGACGATAGGCCGTCGATCGGCAGGCGCAGCCGGTTGACATCGGGGGAGACGGCGGGGTGGGAGTCAGCCCGCGTCCAGCACCCGCACCAGGTCGTCGCTGTGCACGTGCCCGTCGACGACGGCGACGCCCGCTCGCGCGCACGACCGCAGGAGCGCCTCCACGTCGACGGCGAGCAGCGACGCGAGCACATAGCAGCCGATGGGGCCGCGCTGGGCGCGGGAGCGGACCGTGCCGGTGGAGATGCCGAGCACCGCGGCCATCGCGCCGATCGAGTAGCCGGCCGCGGCGAGGCCGCCGAGGAGGAGCCGGGTCACGCGGAACGCCTCACGC
>JAEWDJ010000006.1 GCA_023390155.1 Actinomycetes bacterium
CCGCGGGAAGGTTGCCGTAAGGGCGATCCGTCACGGTCGCACTGCCGCGCTCACCAAGCGCGACCCGCAGATTCCGGTGAGGCAGGCGAACCCCTCATTGCTGTACTTACGATGCCAACGGCGACGACCGCAGCTATGGATGCCCCAAGCGCCAACGACGCCCAATACCAGGCTCACTCACTCTTCCCCCAAGGTGAACTCAGCAAATACATAGGGGATTCATGCGTTTCCCCAAGAATGAACGTACCGTGTGTCACGTCAACCCGCGCAGGTCTTATTGATGAGGACGTGTCGGCTGGTTCTTCTGATCCGGCCGGGGCGCCAGATTCAGTGCCAACATCACACCGATCGCCCGCACAGGGTTGGTGTCGCTTCAGTTGTAGCCGCATCCGCGCAACGCGACGTCTGACGCGTTCGCCGTCAACGCTTACCCGTAGACCCGGTCTTGAGATGCAACGCCTCCACAGCATGGCCGGATCAGCTACAACGCCGACTACACGCATGACTGGCAGACGGTGACCGTAGCGTTCCGTGTCCCGGCCCGGAGCGTCCCCGTCAAATCGTTCGAGTCCTGCCTTCTAGGTCCTTCCTCCGAGCGGAATCGAAAACTACCGACCTGTCGGTTTCTTCGCTAGGTTCAAGTCACGTCGCTGCAATTGGGCGACGGACACTAGATAAAGGGGAATCAATGAAGAAGCGCACTATGGGGGTTCTCGGGGCGGCTGCGACCGCAGTGGCATTGGCGTTGACGCCGGTCACCGCGGCCTCGGCTCTGACCACACACGTGAGCGGTAATCGAGCGTGTGCCGGGAATGTGGCTATCTACAGCAGCACGGTGTCTACCGGTGGGTCGTTCGCGGTCATCCACAGCACGCAGTACAACATCACGCCGTGGTACACACCGGGAGCACACCAGAACGACACGGGCAACCACAGTGTGAACTGGGCCGTGGATACGCAACGCGGCAGCATCAACAACGCCTATCCGACCTGCCTCAACATCGGCTGACGGATATGCCGGGGCCCCGCCCACCGTATGGCGGGGCCCTTTTCCGCCCTGGATCATTCCGTTCGGAGGATCCGCACCGGGTCCTGTGCGGTCGCGATCGCGGCCGGCAGTAGCGGGGCGAGACAGCTGGTGAGGGTTGCGAGAGTTGCGACCCCGGCGGAGAACGTCCACGGCGGCGTGTAACCGACGATCGTCGCCGCGGCGACGCCTCCGGCCGTTCCCATCAACGCCCCGCCGATGGCAGGGATAGCGGTGCGCACGACAATGAGCCCCGCGAGCTCGCCCCGGCTGGCGCCGAGTGCCCGGCGTCGACCAATTTCTTTGCGACGAACGAGGACATCTGCCAAGCAGATGAGTGCGATGAGAAGCGCGCCTCCCGTGAGCGCGATACCTACCGCGGCCCGGTTCGACGTTCCGAGGTCACCGACCAACTTCGTTTGAAGGTCGGCAAGCGAGAGCGGAGACACGACGTCAAGCTTGGACGGGTCGGACGCTGCAATCGTGCTCAGTAGGAGGCGTTGAGTTACCCCCGCATCCGCGTAGCTTTTGGCGACTACCGCCACTCTGCGCAGTGGGGCGCCTGCGTCGCTCACGACGGCACCTTGCCCAAAGTCGTCCGCCCTGTCATCTGCTGCAAAGAATCCGACGATGGGGTAGTCCGCACCGGCGACGCTCTGCAAGGAACCGACGGGCGCGTCGAGCCCGAGGTGTTGGGCGACGTCTCGAGAGACGATTGCTTCTCCCTGACGTGGAAAGCGACCGCTCGTGACGTGCAGGGACTTGCCGAGGTCCCCGTAGGTGCGCCATAGCGGCACACGGGGACCACCCGTGCCGACGTACGGATTGAAGACGTCCTCGGGTGCGGAAATGCCGAGCGCGCTTTGGACGGTGCTGGCGCCTTCCATTGCGGAAACGACACTGCTCTTGATCAGCTCAGAGGAGGTCGTGTCCGTCACAGTGATCTGCCGTGATCCCGCATTCGTGAGCGTGCCGGCAAGAGTCGCTTCGGCCGCTGCTGCTCTTCCCGCAGTAAGAAGGGTGCTCACGCACATGGCAGCTCCCACGAGCGCAATCAATACGAAGGGAACCAGTTGGGAGATTGCGCTGCGCCACGCTTCCCCGATCAGCCCGCTGGCGCGCATCAGATCGCCCAGCGGGCGTCCGCGCGGTCGACGACGCGTGGATCATGGGTTGCAATAACAACGGTGCTCCCACGGTGCGCGGCAGCGCGAAGGAGCGTGAGCAGCCTTTCGCTATTATCGGGATCGAGGTTGCCGGTCGGCTCGTCGGCGAGGATGACGGACGGACCGTTCACGAGGGCGCGGCAGAATGCCACGCGCTGTGCTTGTCCGCCCGAGATCGCCGTCGGTCGTTTCGTTGCGTGGTCGCTGAGGCCGACTGAGTCGAGGAGGGTCAGTGCGCGGTCAGCCGCGTCTTTGCGGCGGTCGCCGCGGTAGAGCGCCGGTTCCACGACGTTGTCGATGAGCGTCCGCCGCGGGTCCAGGGCGGCGTCCTGGAACACGAAGCCGATCGACGCGTTCCGAACAGACGAGCGTTCCGCGTCAGGGAGTCCGCTTATCGGGCGACCATTGAAGATCACTTCGCCTGCGGTGGGCGTCAGCATGAGTCCGAGGATGTAGAGGAGCGTGGACTTGCCGCGCCCGGACGGTGCGGTCACCGCAGTGACCGTCCCCGGGCCGAACTCATGCGAAAGACCGCCGAAGAGGTCGGTGGTGGACTTTCCGTACGCGAATCGAACATCTTCGATTGCTAGTGTCGCGCGGGATTCGCCCACAGTCAGCCGGACTTCTGGGCGTCGAACACCCTGATCTTCGTGCGGTCGCGGAGGCCGTCTACGACCGCGAATCCGCCGTCGGATGCGACGACGTGCACCACGACATGCTTGCCTGTCGCGGTCACGACGTAGGTGTCACCGCTAGGGCTCTGACGTACGGCGGCGACGGGGACGGCCGGCCCGGTCTTCTGCGGGACGATCGTCACCTGGGACGAGATAGTGAGTTCGTCGCGTGGCGGCAGAGCGGAGCACTCGCTGTGACAGACGCTCGATCCGTCCGAGGCGGTGAGGGTCAGGATTACGTTCCCGTTGTCGTCAGTGCGTCGGTCAGCGACCCGTGCGGGCCATTCGGCGCCCTGGGGCTTAAGGACGATCTGTGAATCGTCAGACACCAGAGCGGACTGGTCGGGGTTCAGCACCATCGTGAAAGTGCGTTCTCCCGACTGCGTCAGGGCGAGAGGCGCTCCGGCGCCGATGGACGCGCCGACAACGATTCCGTCGGCGAAGCGGAGGGGTTTCGGCAGATCGGGGATCGCGATCACATCACCGAGCTCAATGGAACCGGTCGGATCGACGTTCAATGACTTCTGCCATGCTCGGACAGCGATAGCTACGGCCGACGAATACGGGCCGGCGGGATCCACGTCGTAGCCCTTGCTCCGAAGCAGGAGCCGCAGCTGGTCCACGTCCTGCCCGGAGTCTCCCTGTCTAAGCGGGCGGTAGAAGGGGAAGGCGCCAGAGGCTGCAACAACCGGATGGCCGTTGACTGTGTAGAGCGTGTCCCCGGCATTGACGGTGCCTGTCGTGGACAGCGACGTCACTATCCCGTTAGAAGGAGCGAAAGCGGCAACGGCGAAAGGCTGCTTCACAGTTGCATTGAGCGTCAACGCCCGACCAATGGTCATTTCCTTGACATTCACCGTCAGAGGCGATGAGTCCGCTGCGTGAGAAGAAGGCGCGCCCACCACACCGATGACGGCAATTGTGCCGGCCACCAAAGCGAGCGCCGCTCCGCCCGCGATAACAATCCACCGAGAGAACCGTCGGCGCCCTCGCTCTCCCTCTCTAGTTCCCATAGAGGATTTCAGACGGCGGGAACTGGGGGCATTGCTTTTGCAACGCGTCGAAGTTCTCCTGGCTGAGCTGCGGGAGCTGAGCAAACGGGAAGTATGGGTCTGAGAAGTAGTCGGCAATGAACACCGACTCACTGGGCGCGACTCCCACTTCGTAACCCGCCGCCGTGAGGCACGGAATCTCGGTGTTGACCGTCCAATCGTAGAGAACACGAAGTTGGGAATCGGTGAGGCGGCGCGTGTACTTCGGTATCTCGGGATAGGCGGCAAGACATTTGTACATCGCCTCATTGAAGACGCTGCGCTGCTCTGGCGTCACTCCGGTCCAGGTGCCGTCGTGCTGCTGAAACCCCCGAGCTTCCACGCAAGGGTTGACGTAGGAGGCGACGTCTTCAGGCTTCACCCAGCGTTTGACTTCAACCGGCTGCGGATCGTCGATGTGCCACGTCTCCGCCTGGGACTTCACGTTCGACCGATAGAGGTCCCAGTCCGCGTCTGAGGTGGGAGCCCCCGGGAGGTTCGCCCCAGGGTTGGCGGCGGCCGAATGCTCCGCTCCTCCGGTAGCCGCGCACCCGGCCAGCAAGCCGGCTGCTGCAGCCGCCGCCAATAATAGAGCGGCTGCGCGTCGCGCTTCGCGCGCGTGGAAACTCCCCAATGTAAAACCCCCCAGGAACACTCTCGGCCACAAGCCTTGCCGCTCAACATACCAAACGGTCTAGCTCACCTGCCCATCACGGCGCTCGCGCCAGCGGCTGCTTCGGATCCTCAACAACCCAGCTCGCTCAACGCGCGTCATCTTTTGGTACATTCTCGGGCGAGGCGCCGCCGCATGCTCGGACTGGGGGATCGGCACGACACGGCTATGCATCAGTGATCGCAGTGGCCGGCAGGTGAGCTGCGACGGGCCGGTGAGTCATGTCGAGGCGGACGTAACGCGGCCGGAATGGGAACACGCATCGAGTTCCGGCCTGATCGAATCATCTGGCGATAGGTCTAGTTACCAACCTTCTCCGTGGTGGCGGCGTGACTCCCAGTGGGTGTGCCACCTCCATCATCAGGCCATGCGCTTGAGCGGCTCTTAGGACGATGTCGTTCGACCCGCTAGATCCCCGGCTCTAGACCGGCACCGCTACCCCTGCCGTCGCAATCCAAGAGCTCGGAAACCTCGGACGGGGCGTTGATCATAACTGGTGCTCGAGCGTTTGTCAGGACTCGAAAAGACGTGCCGGCCTGTCTTAAAATCTGCCTGAACGGTTCGGAGTGGAACCGTCGACGTAATGGGGGTGATTACGTGGAGTGGATCCTCGTCGCTGTTGTCCTTGTGCTTTTCGGTGTTGCGTGTCTCGCGTCGCTGGGCGCCATGCGGGAGATTGTGGTGCTGAGAAGTGAAGTCGCAGCCCTTCGGCAGCTGGTAACCCTGCCGCCTGAACCTGGATGGCTGCAGACGGAGGTCGCGCCCCCTCTACTTCTGAACAGCGCCCGTGACCATCTGGCGACGATTTCTCCCCGCATTGCTCTCGTCTTTGTTGAGAGCGGATGTCCGAGTTGTCGAGCGCTGATTGAGCGAACCACGGCGGCGGAAGATATTGCGGGCCGAGTTCTCTTCGTGTTGATCGACAAGGATGAGGGCGCGGCACGAACGCAGGGGATGATCGGCGAGATCGAGGCAGCAGGCATGCGATGGACGCTGGATCAGGCCAACGAGCTGCGCGCCTCGGCCGGTGTCTATGGCACTCCCACCGCTGTGCTGCTGGGCGACAGCGAACCTCCACAGTTCAAAGCCGGCGCTGACGGTGCCTGGCTTCTCAACGCGTTGCGCGAACCGGCGAAACTATCGATTAGCGAGGTGGCTCGATGAGCAAAGACAAGACCAGCAGGAGAACCTTCGTGAATGGGGCGTTTGCTGCTGCGATCGTAGGTGTGGCTGGCGGCCTCGGCTCCGCTGTTGGCTTTGCACCAACGCGCGCCGAAGCAGCAGTGCCGCGCAGCTGCGACTTCGGGGCAGTTCCCCTGTCTGGATGCCGATGCCGCGTCGCGGGACAGTCGTGTTCGTGTATCGGAAACTGCTCAGACACGATTTCGGAGTGCCAGTTCGGCGCACGAGCTCGAATTGACATCTGTGGAGTCGCCAACTCCAACCCCAACAACAATATCGGCGGCAAGGCGTACGGGACCTGTTCTGGGAACTCCGCAGGCTCCGGCTGGTGCTGCGGCGTCTGGTGCTGACCTCGCAGTAGTGAACTCGAAGGAGAAGAAGAGTATGTCTTGGACCCCAGAAAGCCCGCTCGCCATGAATTCCGCCAACCGCAAATCGTCTGCGGCGGCAGCCGATTCTGTGGCGGAGAGCGTGCCGTTGCTTCAGATCACCCTTTCCGTCTTTGGCGCGAACCCTGGCCAAACTTCGATCGCTTGGTCGTCGCCGAGCGACTCGACCATCGATCGCGGGAGCCTGGTCGAGGCCGCCATCCGGGAACTCCGCGCGGAGTCGGTGAGACTGAAACAGAATTGACGATGGAGAACATCGTCAATGCGGCCTTCGCTTTCCTAACGGCCGCTGGATGGGCAACGTCGGCATTACTGAAAACGAGGTCCCTGCCCGAATTCAGCGCCGACGTCTCCCGCCTGGTGGGGCACCGCCGTTCTGGATCGCTTGCGCGGATAATCGTCGCCCTGGAATACACCCTTGCGGCCGCGCTGGCAGTCAGTGCCTTCATCGGGCCCCCACTGCGGACCTTCGTCGGGTGGGGCTCGGCACTGACGGTCATATTGCTGACCTCCACTTTCGTGTTGCGAGCGATCACGACGTCCAACCTCGACTGCAGTTGTTTCGGCGGAACGGTCCGGGAGGGTGAGCGCTCCGCCGGAGAGAACTTCACCGACGCCATCCGCGACAGCACAGGCGTGGCGGTCGTATTCGCCAGGAACTCGGCATTTGTTGCAGGGTCCCTCCTCGCAGCCAACGCACCCCGGATGGTCCCTGCTGCAGTCGGCGCAACGGGCCTCCTACTTGCAGCGGCACTTGCGGTTGCGATCTTCCGCGCCAGAACGGAGATAGCTGCCGAGAAGCACCCACAGCTCCCGGCGCTACGCCGAGTTCGGCGGCCCCTTTTCACCACCGACTGGCGTAACGGCGTCTGGAACCCCTTCGTCATGTGTATCCCGCAACGCGACTGAGCAGGCTGGGCGGTTGGGGGCGTGTCGAAGGATGTTCGCGGAGACGGGAAAACGAGCCACGTGAAGGTGCCGGATTAGTCATGAGTTCGGCGACGCCCGGATTCCCAATCGGATGCTGAAGAGTGATTTAGCGGCCACAAGCGGCGGCCACGCAAGCTTGGCTCTGGCTAGGCGGCGCACGTGCCATCGAAGCTGTCGTGCACATTGGTGGTGTTGATGATGCAAGCGCTTGTCGCGGTGCATCCGGGTCCGATGGGGCTAATTGCGAAAACCCCCACTGGGGAGCCGGGCGTTGGCTCGGCTCCCAGCAGGTTCCCCTCGTCGTCGGTGTAGCCGACGGCAGCTCCTGGTGCATCCCAGATTGCCTGGATCGGCGCTCTGAGTCTTCGCGAGCTGCTCGAGGTCGCTCGCGATGCTCTGATAGTTGCCGCTACCGTCCGGCGAGGACGGCGTGGCAGAGTCTGCCGCGGCCGCTGCCCCGAATCGTCAAATGAGGCGCAGCGCGCGAGGCTGGTAATGCCGCCGAACGCCCACAGCCGTGACTGTTCAACCGAACGTCGTTCTGGAGAATGATGGCCCACCGTGCGAATGGTCATGTGGAATGACGACTGACATTTCGACTGGTTCATAGCCTCGCAGGGGGCCGGTGTTCGATCCGGCCAGCGAGAGGGAGCGGACGTGTCTGTGGTGTCTTTGGGTCCAATGGTGTCGAGACGTGGGACAGCCCTGTGGGGGTTGGCCACAGTCGGTCTGTGGGCTTCGGTGATAGTCGCTCCCGGCGCGATTGCGGCATGGTCGTCGGGCGGACACGTGGCGATGTCTGACCTCGGCGAGGATGTCACAGCCGGGTTCGAACGGTGGGCCCTAACCGGCACAACCGGGCCTGCATTGTCGGGGGCGGTTACGTTCTGGGCTGTGTTTCATCTGGTGAAAGCGGTGCTGGCAGTTGCGCTTCTTGCAGTGTTGATCGTCGTGGGTTGTCGTATCTGGTCGCACGCGGCGCGGTCCCGCACCGGTTCGGCCCGGGCGGGGTGGGGCATTGTCGGTGTATTGGGTGCTGGTCTGCCGGTCGTTGCCCTGCTCGTGGTGATCGCGAACGTTCAGGGCGCGCTCGCCCCGCTGTCCTCTGTGCTCAATTTCCTGCCGGGCGATGCCAGCCCGGCAGTCCAGCAGGTGACGGCGCAGCTGGCCGCCGGGACACTCGACGCGGTGACCGGTGCTCTCGTGGATGACTTCCGCAGTTACCACGCAATCCTGGTGGTGTGCCTGGCGGTAGCGATCGTCGGCGTGATCGCCGCCACCGCAGCATTGTGGGTACGCCGTGCACGGATTCCTCGCGACGACAAGCGCCCGCGCCGAGTGCTCCTCGTTGGTGCCCTCGTCCTCCCGATGCTCCTCCCCGTGCTCGGGTTGCTGGCTCTGGCGAACCTCTCCACGGTCGAGGACACCGCCCCGGCTCTGACCCTGTTCCTGGACGGCGGCGGCATGTGAGCGCATACTCACGGCTGACCAAAGAGGGCCGCATCCGTGAGACGGGTGATCCGGTGCCCGCTGGCCCACAATGGGTACGTGAGTGAGCGCGCAGCGGAGGGGACGGCACGTCGCGCGACCTCCTCCGCGGAGGTACGAGCAGACGTCATCCTCGCGGCGATCGTGCTCGTCGGCAGTGCGTCGATCGTTCTGCTGGGTGGGGAGTCGACAGCATCGCTGCGGTCGGTGTGGTGGCTGCCCGTCGCTGTGTTGCAGTGCGGCGCCTTGGCGGTGCGACGCGTCCATCCGGCATGGGCGCTGGTCGCCGCCTGGCTGGGCGCGCTGGTGCAAGTGGCTCTGCTGCAGGAGGTGGGGCCCCAGAACGTCGCGATCGTGATCGTGCTCTACTCCGTCGCTGCGTACGGCGGCACGGTGGCACGGGCACTCGGACTGGTCTCGGCCGTCGCCGGAGGGGTGCTGGCCGGCTGGTTCCTCGCGATCGTCGTGCCGACTGCCGGGGGCAGGGAGCAGGCGTCGGTCCCGTTCCTGTTCGGGCTGTGCACGTCCATCCTGCTGCTCGCGTGGGGTGCCGGACTGGTGCGCGCCCTGACGCGGCGGGCGTTGGAGGACCGGCTGGCTGCGGGCGTCGCGGCCGAGCGGGCGCGGCAGGCCATCGCGGTCGAGGAGGAGCGCGCGCGGATCGCTCGTGACATGCACGACGTGGTGGCGCACTCCCTGACCGTGATGATCGCTCAGGCCGAGGGCGCCCGGCTGGTCGCTGAGACGAACGGCGGAGCATCGCCCGAAGCGTTGAATGCGATCGCCGATACCGGGCGCGCTGCGCTGTCGGAGGTGCGCGCGGTCTTGGCGGAGCTGCGGAGCGGCGAGCGCGACAGCGTGCAGCCGTCGTTGGCGCGTGTGGACTCGCTCGTCGCGCAGCTGAGGGCGACGGGCGTCGACATCGCCGTGTCATCCACTGGGGAAGAGCGTTCGCTGCCCACGGCGGTCGACGTGGCGGGTTTCCGGATCGTGCAGGAGGCCCTGACGAATGCCGTGCGTCACGGCAGCGGGGAGGAGGGACCCACCCTCCACGTGCAGTGGGCCGACGGGGCGTTGCTGCTGACGGTGCGCAACGCGGTCGCTGCGGGCGCCGAGATTCCCGCGCGCGGCCACGGACTCATCGGCATGCGCGAGCGTGCGCAAGTCGTCGGTGGCACGGTCGTGGCCGGCGCGGAAGACGGCCGATTCGTGGTCACGGCGGTACTGCCGTACGAGATGGGGGAGCGTCGATGAGCATCCGGGTGGCGGTGGTGGACGACCAGGCGCTGTTCCGTGCCGGAATCGCCCTCATCATCGGTACGCAGCCCGACCTCGAGCTCGTCGGCGAATGCGAGTCCGGGGAGGACGCGGTGCGTCTCGTGCGGGAGGGGGCCGGCATCGATGTGATCCTGATGGACGTCCTCATGCCCGGTCTCGGCGGGATCGACGCGACGGCGGCGATCACGGCTCTCCCCGATGCACCCCGCGTGCTGATGCTGACCACTTTCGAGGATGACGCCACAGTCTCTCAGGCCATCGCTGCCGGCGCGAGCGGATTCGTCCTCAAAGACGCCAGGGCCGAGTTGCTGCTCTCCGCCGTGCGCTCCGTCGCGGACGGCACCGCCGTCCTCGCGCGCTCTGCGCCCCTCGCCCGGCTCGCGCGAGGCACTGGAGGGAGGCACTCGGTTCCACGCGAATACGAGACGTTGACCTCGAGCGAACAGACGGTGTTCCGGCTCGTCGCGGCCGGGTTGAGCAACAGGGAGATCGGGGATGTCGCATCCCTGAGCGAAGCCACCGTGAAGTCGTACGTGTCGCGCATCCTCGCCAAGATCGGCGTGCGCGACCGGGTGCAGCTGGTGCTCTTCGCCGTCCGGAACGGCCTCACCGACTGAGCCGCCGGAGTCCACGAATGTTGATCGCTCGCTGCAACCTTCGTCGATCGGGTTGCTGCTGCAGCACGACGCGCGGAGGACCGCCGCATTCCTAGCGTGGAGTCCTGTCCACGTCACGAAAGCGAGCTCATGTTCCGTTCCCTGTCCGGCCTCACGAAAGCCGGGATCTTCATCGTCGGCGTCCTGCTGATCTCGCTCATGACCGCCGGTGTCCTCGGCGGCCTGATCCTGGCCGTCTCGCCGCTGCTGATGACGCTGCTGATGATGTTCGTCGTAACCCGCGACGGGTACTCCCGCGAAGGGTGGAGGACGATCGGGGTCACGCGCCTCGGGCTGCGCTGGTGGCCGGTCACGCTCGTGGCCACCGCCGGCGTCAGCGCCCTGACCTATGCGGCCGTGATCGCGCTCGGTGCGGCGTCGTTCGCCGTGGCGCCCGCCGCCGGTCCGGACCTGCTCAGCCTGTGCATTTCCGGGCCGATCCTGGCGTTCGCCGAGGAGATCGGGTGGCGAGGCTACCTGCAGTCCCACCTCGCCCCGCGCATAGGGCAACTGTGGTCGTGGATCGTCGTCGGCGTCGTGTGGGTGTGCTGGCACTTGCCTTACATCCTCTTCACGCCGAACTACCACACCGACGGCAACCGCGCGGTGGTGCTGCTGCTGTTCACGGGGAGCGTCTTCGCCTTCTCGATCCTGTTCGGCGCGTTGCGGGCCAGGTCCGGGAGTGTGTGGGTTGCCGTTCTCGCGCACTTCGGCCACAACGCCGCATTCGCCTGGATCGGTTCAGACCTCATCACGACGAACCGTCCGGTTCTGGTGGAGGAGTACCTGGCCGGAGACACCGGCGTGTTCGTCCTCATCGGCACCGCGCTCACCGCCGCATTGCTGATCCTGCGCCCATCGTGGCATTCAGTTCGTGGACGCGGAACCGTGTCCGGACAGTGACGGACACACCCCGCGCCTCTCGCTTCTCACGCTCTCGCGACCAGCATTCAGTCGGCTACCTCGTTTTCGAGGTCGCGCGCGATGAGCAGGCCCGAATGAGTCCATCGTGTCCGTCCTGGTGACCGTGGACCCGCCCGAGGGCTTCTTCCAGGGGTTTAGGCGCGATGCGTTACGCACGATCATCGGCGTTCTCGAGCCCGACGAAATGAAGTGGGTTCAGGCAGAGTCGGCTGTGTCAAACACCACGTCGCACCTGCTGTGTGTCGACCTCTCGACCCATGCAGTTCGGTCCCTTTTGTTCGCGGCGGAGGTAGATCAGGCCGCCGAGGTGGAGCTCCGCGAGCCCCACCGGATGACCGTCGCCCACTATGTCCCACGGTTGGAGATTGCAGGATCCGTCGTCCTCGGCGCCGCTACGATGCAATCCCGAAAGAGGACCATCGCGTCACCATCGTTGCCGATTTCGAGCCGAACCTGATCGATTCCCCTATCGCATTTCAAGATGATCTACTTAGAGTTGTCGCCGAGAACAGCGAATCCGACCATCTCGGGTTCCACGTCGGGACAAGCCACTTCGAGCCGGAAGGGCACACCGGGACGTTGATCATGGGATCCAACACCCTAGTGATCCGCGACATGCGCCTCCTCCACCCGTCGACCTGATCGACGTCGGCGGCGACCTGATCTAGGCGGTAACCACGCATGCTGAAGAGAGCGGCTACGTCCACCTTTCGCCGAAGTCACCGACCAATACGCGGACCTCTTCGCCGACGCCGGCTGGAGCATCGAAGAGAAGGGAACCGGGATCGCATGGCTCGTCCCGCCTGGAATCGCCCTTGACAACAATGGTGACGCAATCGGGATGATTGGGCTCTCAAAGAGCCCCCGAACCGGGAAACGACTCGCCCATCTCAGCGTGAACGACCAAACCATCGCCGCAGCCTTCGACGCGAACGCCGATAGTCCTGCGGCGTGACTTGGAGGTAGCGCTCGGCCGGGAAGTCACCACCGATGAGCTTCGCGACTTCGAAACGGTGAGCTGGCCGCACGCAAGCGAGACGCAACTGCTCAGATACATCCGCGCGGCGATGGAGGAACGAAGCATCACCGACGTGCGCGCCGCCATGAGGGACTCCTGGCAACCGTTCACGGCCGAGAAGTACGTCGAAGAGCAACGCCGCTTCGGTGGCGATGTCTGACGGCAAGAGCCCAACGCGGGATCGGATTCTCAAGCTTCAAGTCTCCGGCAGGGTGCGTGGCGACTGCAGCAGCGGCGTTCGTCGCATGTAGCAATCGAGCGCAGATGCGCAAACTCACGCCATCCTAAGGAGACGAGAACAGTGGAAACAACACCCGTACGCCGAACTAACGAAGCCACTGACCGAGAGTGGTTCCGGAACACAATCTGGCGCCTCGCCCGCAACGTCCACGAGGGAACGACCAACCTAGCCGACCTGCGCTACTCGCTCCTCGTCGACCTGCTCAAATCGCGCTTCCCCGAAGCTGCAACCGCGCACGTGCTCGTGCAGGCGAAGGACTGGTACAAGGTTGCGTCAGTTACGCGAGTGGTCGACGCAGACGGTCTAGACGTGACGCAGAGCCCGGCCGACCAACTCTGTGACGATCAAGAGGAAGTTAACGAGCTCATTGCCGAACAGCTCCCTGACTACTTCTCGTACGTCACCCGCGACATCGCAGAAGGCTCCGTAACCGACGCCGGCGAGGAGTTCATCCTCAGCCTCGACGAGTAGTCCGGCATAGCGTTCGACGGGTGCGGCAACCGGAACTAGTCCTCTGCCTGTAATGCCTGAACGTGGGCCTCAACGGCACCCACCGTCTCACTGAACGGGCCGAGTAGCCCAAACACTCGAACCATCTCGAGCTGGTCAGCGCCTCGCACACGGTCCTCCGCGACTGCGGCAACGTCGGCATAAGAAAGCCTCCCGCCACACTCCAACAAGAGACCAGCGAACTCCTTAATCAACGCCCGATTCGTGACAAAGAACCCCGCAGCCCAGGCGAACCCGAAAGCCATGAGACCCGACCCGGCGGCTCCCGCCTGGTCGCTGCTCATCGCATCCGGGTCGTCATCTGGATGAGTGAGGCCGAGGAGGTCGCGCCATCCGTCCACGACGGTCTCAAGCGCTCGGTCTTCGCCGTCACGGTTGACCAGGTACGCGAAGTCAGCAGCTGGGCCAGCCATCTTGATGCAGGCAACCTCATCCTGGCGGCCCGCCCACCGCAGGGCGTTGACGGCGCCGCAGCCGTCCCCGTCGACTTCGACGTCGACGAAAGGGCGACCGTGGGCGAGGTAGGCGAGGGCGTGAGCAATCTCGTGCTCGGCTCCGATACGAACGTTGTCTTCCAAGGGTGCTCCTGCGGGGTGTAGTGGGCGAGGACCTGGTGCTGGCCGGTGACGAGAACTATGCGGCCGGGGCGCTGGTGGTTGGGTGCTGTGTCGTCTTCGCGTTGTTCAGGGTCGTCGTCGCATTCACCAGTTCATGGACTCAACCGCAATCGACCTGGCGCTGGTCGCTCACCTGGAGAACGTGGCGCTCACGCGGCTCTGCCCTGGCATTCCTCAACGCGTGGCTGGCGGGGTACGCACCGCAGGCGGAGACTATCGAACTCGTGCGTCTCGCGGACACGGGAGAGTACAACCTGGGCCAGATCCGAGACGGCAACGGGGCGGAGGTCGGACCGTGGGACTGGTTCGAACCATACGTCCGAGACGTGGGCGATGTGGTCGACGTCGTCGACACGGAGCGGACCTCGGCAGGAGTTTCGCCCGTGCCCCGTCGGGGGCGCAAACATCTGACAGGCGTGTTTGCTAGGAGGCGCCGCGTCCAAACGGGCAATAGCGTGACACCATGCGTCTTTCCGTGGTCCTTTCACGCTTCAGACCGGGCTCCCCATCAACCCCAGAGACCGATCCGACGAGTGTGGTGCAAGAGCTTCGTCCTCTCGGCCCGGGAAGAGTCCAGAACGACCATGACGCCTATGTCGAGTCACTCGTTTCCGTACTGAATCGACCAACGCGGGCCGGCGGCGAGCTGCCACCGCGCAACATCGCGCTAACCGGTAGCTATGGAACCGGGAAAAGCAGTGTCCTGCTCGCCGTCCGGGAACGGCTTGGACGACGCACTATCACTTTGTCGCTTGCAACACTCGGTGTGACCGCTCGAACGAACGGTGACACCCAGAGCCCCGACGATGATAGCCCGACGAACTCCATCCAGAAGGAGATCGTCAAGCAACTGCTATACATCGAGAAGCCTCAACGAATGAGAGGGTCCCGCTATCGCAGGATTCTCCCGTTCCGCTGGATCCCGGCCATCCTGTGGTCGATTGCCGCGGCGGGGGTAGCATCCGCCATCTTCTGGGCAACCGGGGCTGCGGACACCGTCGCGGGTCGCCTCCCGTGGCCGTTAGGACTCTCGGTCACCGCCGTGCTGGGAGTGGCCGCCCTCGGAGTCTTCGGACTCGTATTGGCGTCCACGCGCCTTCTCTACGGGAGATTGCGAATCAGCCGAGTGAGCAGTGAGATGACGTCGATCTCTTTGAGCGACGAGGACACGTCGTACTTCGACAAGTTCCTGGACGAGATTGTGTTCTTCTTCCAGCGGACGGGATACGACATCGTCCTCTTTGAGGACATTGATCGGTTCGACGACCCCAACATCTTCGAGAATTTGAGGGAACTGAATACCGTCCTCAACTCATCCAAGCAGGTGCGCCGGAAGCCGGTCCGGTTCGTGTACGCAATTCGGGACAGCATCTTCGAATCCCTCGGCAGCGGCGGATCGCGCGTCCCAGTCCCTGCAGAGACGGCCGCGACAAATCGAACGAAGTTCTTCGATCTCGTAGTCCCCATCGTCCCGTTCGTGAGCAGCCGGCTATCCCACTCGCACCTTGCCGAACAACTACTCGCGTCCAAGCGCAAGCCTAGGAACGACGTCATCGCCGCGGTCTCGCCATTCATCACCGACATGCGGCTCATCAAGAACATCTGCAACGAGTTCGACATCTTCGCCAGCCTCGTACTCGAAGACGACCTCGAGCTCGAGGTCGACAAACTCTTCGCCCTAGTCGTTTACAAAAACCTGTACTTAGGTGAGTTCGAAAAAATCCACACTGGAACCAGCGTCCTCGACACTCTGTATGAGCAATTCCGCGCGTTGGTCGCCCGCAACATCACTGACGTCGACGCGCAAATTCGACAGAACACCTTGGATCTGGAAGCCAAGCCTGAGATCACGGAAGCTGCGGAACTCCTCGCACGTCGGGGGAAGCTCCTCGTTGACGGTTCCCCCACCTATGAGTTGGATTTCACCATCGGCACCGAAACGTTCTCCTCAGAAGAAGCGCGAGACATTCGCTTCTGGGAGCTCCTGGAAAGCCACGGCAACGTGGATATCAGCCGAGGCTCTCGAACGAAGAACCTCACAACGGATCAGGTCTCCGAGCTCATCGGCGTCCAAGTGGCACCTGCACAGTGGTCAGACTCACATCGATCACGGCTCAAAGAACGCGGCACCGTCCTACAGCGGCAGCGAAACCAGCTTCGCACGGCGACGATGCAGACGATGCTGGCGGACCCGTCCTTCACCAAGCCATACAACGACACGGACGCAACGCTCGACTTCATCGCCGAGCAGTTGGTGCCGCCGCTTGTGCAAGTCCTGCTGAAAAAAGGTTACATCGACGAGAACTACCCCTTCTACGCGACGAAGTACCACAGCGGAGCCCTCTCAGCCGCCGCCCGAGGGTTCATCCATCGGTCGGTGCAACCGCGGAAGCCAAACTTCGAACACGAGTTCCGCGACGACGACGACATCGAAGCGATGATCGCTGAATGCGACGCCAGAGTGCTCGAAGAGGAAAGCGTCTTCAATACCGCCATCTTCAACTACCTTCTCCGCGCCGACCCGCGCCGGCTGCGTCACGGTTTCGAATTGCTCGCGAACGCGACAAGCGATGGGCATCCGTTCACGCTGGCGTACCTTCAAAACGGCCAATGGCCGGAGGCGTTCGTCCGCGAATTGGCGCCCCGTTGGCCGGGCATTTTCGGATTCCTAATGAAGAACGAAGGGCTTGGTGCCGCCAAGGTGCGAACCGCCCTCGATGTGGCGTTTGGTACCGCAAGCGCCTCAGTCGACTACGAAGCAGACGACGCAATTGCGGATCGCCTCGACGCTCTCTTTCCGGAACTGCCTGTCTTCCGGAACCGCGCAACCGACGAGGAGGCCGAGAACGCCGCGCGCGCTCTCGCAAGTTTGCATCTAAGAGTGCGGCAGCTGGACGCGATTACTCCGCCGACACGGTTGGCGGTTGCTCGAGCTCGCGCGTACACACTGACCGATAGCAACCTCCGGCAAGCGGCAGCCGCGTTGACCGGAGAGCCGATCAAACGTCAGAGGGCGAGCTTGGACGGACTTCACCAGATCCCAGACGTCTACGAGTACGTCACCGAGAACCTGAACCTCTACCTGGAAGGCACCGACGGGCCGACGATCACAGACCGCACAGAGTTCGCAACCATCCTGCACAGCATCGCCGGCCAGCCCGAGGCGCTCATCGAGCGAGTGATCGAGCGATCCAGCAAGCCATGCCGAGTACGTGCCATCACCGAGGTCCCAGAAGAGCTTTGGCCGATCCTCATTAGGACCGGCCGAGCTGCTGTGTCGGTTCAGAACCTCTCGACCTACCTGAAGTTCCACAATCAGCTTGATGACGAGGTGGCGGGCTGGCTCGGGGCGGCGTCCATCTCAGTGTCTCCAGAGGACAGCGACAAGGTACGAACCGAGATGGCGATTGCTGTCCTGAACGCTGCCGCCGTTTCTGCGCGAGATTCAATACGGCTAGCAACCGAGATACTAAGCACTCTGCAGCTGGCGATTCAAACGGTCAAAGTGCGAGAAGGCAAGTGGGTGGGGGAGCTCGTCAAACGAGGCGTCATATCGGACTCGCCCGAAGTTTGGGGTCATCTGGCGGGGCAGGAGTGGACAACGAAACTCGCTTACATCACCCGGTCGAGCAAGTTCGCCGGCTACATTCCACGTCTGATGCTCGAGGACACGGACTTCCACAACCTGGCAACCCACGCGCATGTACCAGACAGCGTGCGGGACGCGTTGATAGCGGACTTGGCAAGCTACGCGCATGTTGACGACCCCCAAGCGTTCGAGGCGCTAGCCCGTCAACTACTCGAACCGCTTCACCCTGTCGGCATTGATGCATGGGAAATCCTCGAAAGCCGGATCGACCCTGATCTTGCCCTCAAACTGTTGGCGAAACTGTCAGCCAACGTAGACACGGCAACTTTCTACGACCTTGTTGAGAGTCGAGGACCCGAATTCAGCCTTCTCGCAACGCCAGGTACAGACATTCCGACCGTGACCGACAGCCCAGGGATGCAAGAACTCCTGGCAGCGCTCAAAACGCACGGAGTTGTGACAAGCACGCGGCCAGGTCGTGAACCTGGCACCATCAGCGTTCGGAAGAAACGCAGCTGGTAGGACGGTCAATTCCGTGCAACGCCATTCGTCTGGACGCGTGGACGCCGACCTGACTGGCGCTCACCCTCGGAAACTCCAACATCATCTACAAGGCCGCTACCCGGGAGTACCAGGGGCGATGTTGGTTGGTGTGCCGGCGTGTACGAATGACGGTGTCCCTCGGCGGCCAGGACGATCTTGCGTCGAGAAGGACCCCTGCCCAGCAGCGCTCTAGACGGCGGCGAATATCGGACAGGCGATCCGAGGTTTGAGTCTTCTATGGCCGGTCGCTAAAGGCGCGGGCGGCCGCCGCGGGTGTCATGGCGGTTACGAGAATTGTTAACGTCCTCAACCTCCTCGACAGGGGATTGTTTTCCGGCATTCAGGGGATTCTCGAAGTTCGCTCCCGCGCCACTACTGGGCTGCGGGGCACCTTAGATGGCCCCCTCCGCTCATGAAAATCCCGCCAGCGCGGTCGCGCGGCCGGGAGCATGCGCATCCGGTTCGCACAGCGACGAACCGCTTGGGCCAACAGACCATCTGCGCAGTGGCGCGCCGACCAGGACGCCGTCAGCGCGGGTCGACGCGGACGGTGGCCGCGCGGGTCTTCGCGGTGACCATCGGCGGATAGTACGGACTCGTGCCGTACTTCGCCTCGTACGCGGCGTCGATGCGGTCGTTCAGCTCCGCGTCGTCGATGGGGGTGAATGCCACGTCCTTCTCGATGCCGCCGGCGGTGATGCGTCCTGCACGCTGGGCGCGCGCGGACTGGTACCAGCGCGAGTTCGTGCCGTTATAGGCGCGCACGTAGACATCGTCGTCGACGACGACGGACCAGATCCAGGTGAGTGTTCCCAGCGTGCTGCCGTCCGCTCGGAACGGCGCGATGTGGAAGTCGTCCGTGGTCGCGATGGCGTGCAGTTCGTCGGTGGTCCAGGCGGTCATGAGTCCTCCGTGATGGTCTGACGTGGGGCGGGCCGGTCGGCGGCCCAGGATGCGAGCAGCCGCAGCCGTTCTGCCGACGGCGAGCCGGGCTCCGCGGTGTAGACGAGCATGACGTGGCCGGGTTCGGCGGTGATCGCGAACTCTTCGTACGCGAGCGTCAGCTCCCCGACGACGGGATGCTGGAATCGCTTGGTCCCGGCGCCGTGGGTTCGTACGTCGTGGGCGCCCCACAGCCGCCGGAAGGTGTCGCTCTGCGTGGACAGCTCGCCGACGAGGTCCTGCAGCGCCCGGTTATGGGGATCGCGACCGGCCTCGGCGCGCATCATCGCCACGCACATGTCGGCGAAGAGGTCCCAGTCGGGGTAGAAGTCGCGCGAGGCCTGATCGAGGAACTGGAAGCGCGCGAAGTTCGGCGTACGACCGCCGTCGCCGATCAGCGGCGAGTAGAACGCGCGGCCGAGGGCGTTGAACGCGATCACATCCGACTGCGCGTTACGGACGACGGCGACGCCCTCGGTGAACGCCTCCAACGCCCAGTGAAGGCTCGGTCTCGCGGCGGGGCTGCGGGTTGCGCGGCGTCGCGGACGGCCGGAGACGGGGATGCCGTCGGCGGCCCTGGCGAGGTCGAAGAGGTGGGCGCGCTCGGTATCGTCGAGCTGCAGCGCCCGGGCCACCGCATCCAGAACACCGGTGGAGACTCCCGCGATCGCGCCGCGCTCGAGCTTGGCGTAGTACTCGACGCTGACGTCGGCGAGCATGGCGACCTCGGAGCGGCGCAGCCCGGCCACCCGGCGCCCGGTGCCCGCGGGCAGGCCCGCCATCTCCGGGGTGAGCTTGGCGCGGCGCGACATGAGGAACTCGCGGACGTCGGCTCGATTGTCCATGTCTCACAGGCTAGGCCGGGTCGCGAGCAAGAGGGATGCCCTGCCAGTACACCTCTCATCAGAGACTCCCTCGGATCCGCGGAACACGGTGTCCTGGAGGACGTGACAGCGACCCTCTCTTCCGCAACCCGTGTGCGCGCCAGTCGCCCGCTGGCGACCCTGCTGCTTGTGCTGACGGTGTTCGGTCCGATCTCGATGGATCTCTACCTGCCCGCGCTCCCGGCTCTGACGACCGAGCTGGGTGCCGCGACCTCGACGGCACAGCTGACCGTGACCGCCTGCTTGATCGGTCTCGCGGCCGGGCAGCTGATCGCCGGGCCGCTGTCCGACCGGTTCGGCCGGCGCGGTCCCGCTCTGATCGGTGTGATCGCGTATGTGCTCGTCTCGGCGTTGTGCGCAGCGAGTCCGACCGTCGAGCTGCTCATCACCGCGCGGGTGGTGCAGGGGCTGGCAGGAGGCGTCGGCATCGTCATCGCACAGGCGGCCGGTCGCGACGTGTACGAGGGCGGGAGACTCATCCGTTTCTACGGGCGCCTCACCGTCGTCGGCGGGCTGGCGGCCGTCGTCGGCCCGCTCGTGGGTGGCGCGCTCACGGCGATCCTGGACTGGCGCGGGCTGTTCCTCGTGCTCGCGGTGGTCGGTGCGCTCATCCTGGCGTGGGTGGCTCTCGGTCTCCCCGAGACGCTGGCTCCGGGCGACCGCACCGCGGCCGGCTTCAGTGTGATCCGGCGGGACATGCGGATGCTGCTGTCCGATCGTCGTTTCGTCGGCGCGGTCGTCGCCCAGGGCTTCGTCTACGCCGCACTCTTCGCCTACCTCAGTGGTGCGACGTACGTGCTGCAGGGCGTCTACGGCCTCTCGCCGCAGGCCTATGCACTCGCCTTCGGACTGAACTCCGCCGGCTTCATGGTGTTCGGGTACCTCGCGGGACGTTTCAGCGAGAAGTGGAGCGTGGTCGGCACCCTGATCGTCGGTCTCGTGATCGCCGCGCTCGGTGCCGTCGGGCTGTTGATCGCAGGCCTCGCATCCGTTCCCCTGGTCGTCGTCATCGTCGCGCTCTTCCTCCTCGCCGCCGGGACGGCCGTCACCAGCCCGCCCTCGACGACGTTGGCGCTGGCCGACTACCCGCAGATCGCGGGCACCGCATCCTCCGTGCTCGGCGCTGCCCGCTTCGCCTTCGGGGGCATCGCAGCCCCGCTGGTCGGCGTCGCGGGTGCCCTCAGCATCCTCCCGCTCGGCCTGGTCACCACGGTCGCCGTCGCGGCCGCTGGGGTCACCGCCGCTCTTCTGCTTCGACGTCCGGCCCGGGTCACCGCCGCCGGGACCACCCACTCCGCAACGAAAGGACCCCTCACATGCGAGGAGTAGTCATGTACGCACCCCGGGATGTGCGCGTCGAGGAGCGCGCCGACCCGGTCATCGAGGTACCCACCGACGCCGTGATCCGGGTCACCGCAGCCTGCATCTGCGGCTCCGACCTCTGGCCCTACCGCGGGACGGACGCCGTCACCGCGCCCACGCCGATGGGACACGAGTACGTCGGCGTCGTCGAGCAGGTCGGCGAGGAGGTGTCGAACGTGAAGGTCGGCGACTACGTCGTCGGTTCGTTCTTCGCCTCCGACAACACCTGCGAGATCTGCCGCGCCGGCTACCAGTCGCGTTGCGTGCACGCGTTCCCGATGGGTGCGCTGGGCACCCAGGCCGAGAAGCTGCGCGTCCCGCTCGCCGACGGCACCCTCGTCGTCGTTCCCGGCACCCCGACGCCGGCGCAGGTGCGCAGCCTCCTCGCCGCCTCCGACGTGCTCGGCACCGGGTGGTTCGCCGCCATCGCCGCGGAGGCCGGCCCGGGCAAGACCGTCGCCGTCGTCGGCGACGGCGCAGTGGGACTGCTCGGAGTGCTCGCAGCCAAGCAGCTCGGCGCCGAGCGGATCATCGCCATGAGCCGCCACGCCGACCGCCAGGCGCTCGCTCGCCGGTACGGTGCGACCGACATCGTCGAGGAGCGGGGGGATGGCGGCGTCGCAGCGATCAAAGACCTGACCGACGGACTCGGCGCCCACTCCGTCATCGAAGCCGTCGGGACCCAGGAGTCGATGATGCAGGCGATCCGCGCCACGCGCCCCGGAGGACACGTCGGCTACGTCGGCGTCTCGCACGGCGTCGAGCTTCCGGGGGAGGAGCTGTTCTTCTCCGGGGTGCACCTGCACGGCGGCCCGGCTCCGGTTCGCCGCTTCCTCCCCGAGCTGATCGAGTCGATCATGAGGGACGAGCTGAATGCCGGAGCAGTGTTCGACCTCACGCTGCCCCTCACCGAGGCGGCCGAGGGCTACCGGGCCATGGATGAGCGACGCGCCATCAAGGTGCTGCTGGAGACGGAGAACGCATGAACATCGAGCCGGCCGCATCCACGGTGAAGAACCCGCTGGAGCAGTTCGCCGGCGACGTCTGGGTCGACACCATCGCCGCCCCGCATGACGGCGACCAGCGGATGACCGTCGCGCTCGTCCGCTTCGCCCCCGGCGCCCGCACCGCCTGGCACAGCCATGCGCGCGGGCAGTACCTCCGGGTCACCGCCGGGGTCGCCCGATTCGGCGACCGGGACGGCAACATCATCGAGGTGCACCCGGGGCAGACGCTCTACACGCCTCCCGGCCAGGACCACTGGCACGCCGCGGCCCCCGGCTGCTTCATGGAGCACATCGCCATGTTGGAGTCCGCTGACCACCCCGCGGACACCACGACCTGGAAAGAACACATCACCGACGCCGACTACGAAGGACGAAACGCATGACCGACAACACCCGCGACGGCTGGACCGGAGGGCAGCGCGCCTTCGGCGATTTCGCCCCCGGCCTCGTCCACTACACCGACCAGGTGCTCTTCGACGAGGTGTGGGAGCGCCCCGGCCTCTCCAAGCGCGACCGCAGCCTCATCACCGTGACTGCGCTCCTCACCGGCGGCAACGTCGACCAGTTGCGCTTCCACCTCCCCTTCGCCGTGCAGAACGGCGTCACGCAGGAGGAACTGATCGAGGCGATCACTCACCTGGCCTTCTATGCAGGCTGGCCGAAGGCCATGTCGGCGATGACCATCGCCAAGGAGCTGTTCGGGGAGGGTCAGCTGTGAAGGTCGTGATGGACGTGTGCGGGTCGTCGGGCCGCGCGAAATCGCCGGTCCGGTCACGCTGATCACTCGCACCACGAAAGGAGCGGATCAATGCACACACGCCGACTCGGACAGGGACTGGAGGTCTCGGCCGTCGGCCTGGGCGCCATGGGTATGTCTCAGAGCTACGGGCCGAACCCCGGGGACCGGGACGAGATGATCGCCGTCCTCCGCGGCGCAGTCGACCGCGGCATCACCTTCTTCGACACGGCCGAAGTGTACGGGCCGTACGAGAACGAGGAACTGGTCGGGGAGGCGCTCGAGCCGTTCCGCGGTCGCGTCGTCATCGCCACGAAGTTCGGCTGGGACATCCAGGACGGCACGAGCGTCGGCCTCGACAGCCGCCCCGAGCAGATCCGCCGCGTCGCAGAGGCGTCGCTGCGTCGGCTGCGTGTCGACGCACTCGACCTCTTCTATCAGCACCGCGTCGACCCGGACGTGCCCATCGAGGACGTCGCAGGCACCGTCGGGGAACTGGTCGCGGAAGGCAAGGTGCGTCACTTCGGACTCTCCGAGGCCTCGGCATCGACCATCCGCACCGCGCACGCCGTCTTCCCCGTGACCGCCGTCCAGAGCGAATACTCGCTCTGGACACGAGACCCGGAGTCGGAGGTCCTGCCGACCCTCGCCGAGCTGGGCATCGGCTTCGTGCCGTTCAGCCCTCTCGGCAAGGGCTTCCTCACCGGGACGGTGGACACCTCCACAGCCTTCTCGGAGAACGACATCCGTCGCCGCGTCCCGCGCTTCGAGGACGAGAATCTCGCCCGCAATCAGGCGCTGGTCGATCATGTCGCCGCGCTCGCGGAGCGCGTCGGCGCGACTCCCGGCCAGGTCGCCCTGGCCTGGCTGCTCGCCCAGCAGCCGTGGATCGTCCCGATCCCCGGAACGCGCCGTCTCTCGCGCATCGAGGAGAACGCGGCAGCGACCTCTGTGGGGCTCTCCGCCGACGAGGTCGCCGACCTCGACGTACTGGCGTCGCGCATCGGCGTGGCGGGCGAGCGATACAACCGGGAGCATCTGGGGTACCTCGACCGCTGAGGCGCGGCAATCACCGCCGGGTTCCTCGGTCTTCTTCCTGAAGCAAATGCGCGGGCTTGAGCTGTGCGCCGAGCAAAGACGGGGAGTCGGGAAGCGGGCCACCGGTTATCCGATGGCCCGCTTCCGTCGGCGGCCCACCCACGAAATCGGCCGCCGTCCGCCGCGTCAGGAGACGTGTCTGCGCGGGCGGAAGGGACGCGCGGGGTGCGCCTGGTTGAAGTCCTGTACACCCCGCGCGCGCTCGTCGTCGCGTTTGCGGAACACGACGGAGGCTTCGGTCACGAC
>JAEWDJ010000015.1 GCA_023390155.1 Actinomycetes bacterium
CGTGATGCCTGCTCCTGAGCCGGCGTCCGGGACGCCTGCTCCCGCGCCCGCTGACCGGTCACGGCCGCACGAGGACGTGCGCCCCGCCTGGTCGAGCGTGCCGGCCTCCAGCGCCGACGAGCAGCGCGAGGCGCTCGACCGCCTCGACTTCGACGCGGTCATCACGGGACCGATCGCCCAGGTCGAGGAGCCCCAGCCCGAGCCGGTCGGCGCCGCCGTGCGCCACGGCTCCGATGACCTCTCGGCCGACCATCCCGCGCGCGCCCTGTTCGGTGCCCTGCACGACGAACCCGGAGCGGATGACGCGGCCCCTCCGACCGGGGAGTCGCCGCTCGCGTGGCGGCAGCAGAACTATCTCTCGCACCAGGAGCCGAAGCGCAAGCGCGGCTGGGTCAAGCCGCTGATCGTCGTGGTCGTCATCCTCGCCGTGCTCGGCGGGATGGCCGGTGCGGCGTACACGATCTTCCAGCCGCAGGTCGCGCAGCTCGTCAACGCGCTCACCCCGAAGGATGACGACTACCCGGGGGACGGCACCGGCGAGGTGCTGTTCACCATCGTCTCGGGCGACACGGGCTCCGACATCGCGACCAACCTCCACAAGGCGGGGGTCACGAAGTCCTACGACGCCTTCTACTCCCTCCTCCTGCGCCAGAAGCCCGAGGTCGACTTCCAGCCGGGCGTCTTCAAGCTGAAGAAGGAGATGAGCGCCCAGTCCGCGCTGATCGCGCTGCAGGACACCGCGAGCCGGGTCGAGAACACGGCGGTGATCCCGGAGGGGACGGCCGCGGTCGACGCTCTGCAGATCGTGGCGGAGCAGACGAAGATCCCGCTGGCCGACCTCCAGGCGGCGGCCGCGAACCCGGCCGACTACGGGCTCCCCGCGGAGGCGAAGTCGCTCGAGGGCTTCCTCTTCCCGGCCACGTACACGTTCGCACCCGGCACGACCGCGCACGACGCCATCAAGACGATGGTCGACCGCATGTTCCAGTCCCTCGACGCGGCCGGCGTGGCCCCGGAGAACCGGTGGAACACCATCGTGCTCGCGTCCGTCGTGCAGCGGGAGGCGGGCCTCAAGGACGACTACCCGAAGGTGGCGCGTGTCTTCCTCAACCGGCTCGCCCAGGGCTGGAACCTGCAGTCCGACGCGACCGTGGCGTACGGCACCGGGAACACCCATCGCGTCGAGACGACCGACGCGGAACGCGCCGACGCCGGCAACCCGTACAACACCTACGCGCACGCCGGCCTCCCGGTCGGACCGATCTCGAACCCGGGCGACCTCGCCATCGACGCCGTCGTGCACCCCGCCGACGGACCGTGGATGTTCTTCGTCACCTGGAACCTCGAGACGGGCGAGACGATCTTCTCGACGACCGAGGCCGAGCACGAGGCGGCGGTCGAGAAGTGGCAGCAATGGATGAAGGACAACCCCGGCTATGAGTGACACCAGCAAGACCCCGCGCGCGACCGGCGACGGCGACGACCGCGATCGGCAGGGCGTCGCTGAGGAGACCGTCGTCGAGGAGGCCGTCGCTGAGGAGACCATCGCTGAGGAGACCGTCGTCGAGGAGGCGTCGGCCGACGAGGGCGCGGCGGTCGAGGACGGCGTGTCCGAGGCGGATGCGGAGTCGATGATCGCCGCGCTGGTCGAGGCAGAGCGCGAGGCGGAAGCCGAGGAGGCCGCGGTCGCCGAGGCGGAGGAGGCCGCCGAGCGGGAAGAGCCGGCGGACGACGACGGGTCGGCGGACGAGAGCGGGCCCGTGGGCGACGTCGAGCCGGCGGGCGACGACGACACGGCTGTCCCCGCCGAGCCCGCGTCGGCACCCGCCGCGAAGCCGGTCGCCACCAAGCCCGCCAAGAAGCCCGCTGCGGCCAAAGCGGCGAAGAAGTCCCGGGGCGAGAAGCGTTCGCTCGCCGTCCTCGGCTCGCCGATCGCCCACTCCCAGTCGCCCGCGCTGCAGAAGGCCGCGTACGACGTGCTCGGGCTGGACTGGTCGTACGAGCCGGTCGAGGTCACCGAGGAGACGCTCGCGGGCTTCATCGACGGACTGGGCGCCGAGTGGCGGGGGCTCTCGCTGACGATGCCGCTCAAGAAGGCCGTCCTGCCGCTCCTCACCGAGATCGACCGCGTCGCCGAGCAGACGGGCGCCGCGAACACGGTGCTCCTCGACGGGGAGGATGTGCGCGGCTTCAACACGGACGTGGCCGGAATCGTCCGTGCCCTCGCCGGCGCGGGCGTGACGTCGGCGCACTACGTCCACATCCTGGGCGGGGGAGCGACGGCGGCCTCGGCGCTCGTCGCCGCGGCGGAGCTCGGAGCGGAGCGCGTCGATGTGCACGTGCGCGACCTGACCCGCAGCGTGTGGCTCGAGCCGCTCGCGCACGAGCTGGGGCTCATGGTGCGCCTCCGCTCGCTCCCGCAGGCCGATCGCTCGCTCGACGTGCCGGACCTCGTGATCAGCACTCTCCCGGGCGGAGCGCGCCCGGATGTGCTCTACACCGACTCCACCCGGCGCCGGGCCGTGCTGCTCGACGTCGCCTACGAGCCGTGGCCGAGCGCGCTCGCGACCGCGTGGGGTTCGGTCGGGGGCACCGTCGTCTCCGGTCTGTCGATGCTCGTCCACCAGGCGCTGCTGCAGGTGCGCATCTTCGTCTCGGGGGATCCGCTGGAGCCGCTGGACGACGAGGACGCCGTGCTCGCGGCCATGCTCACGGCCGTCGGCATCGACGCCGCGGGCGTCCCGCTGGAGGCCTGAGCGCCGTCACACCGCGCGGAGCGCCCCGGCCGCTGTGCCAGAATCGAAGCATGCTTCGTTGGCTCACGGCCGGGGAATCCCACGGCCCCGAACTCATCGCCGTCCTGGAGGGTCTCCCCGCCGGGGTCCCGGTCTCGCTCGACGCCATCCGCGCCGACCTGGCCCGCCGCAAGCTCGGCTACGGGCGCGGCGCGCGCATGAAGTTCGAGCAGGACGCGCTCGACATCTCGGGCGGCGTCCGCCACGGCTACAGCCTGGGCAGCCCCATCGCCCTCCGCATCGGCAACACCGAGTGGCCGAAGTGGGTCGACGTGATGAGCGCCGAGCCGGTCGACCCGGAGAAGCTCGCCGGGGGCCGCGGCGCCGCGCTCACCCGCCCGCGTCCGGGCCACGCCGACCTCGTCGGCATGCAGAAGTACGGCTTCGACGAGGCGCGTCCCGTGCTGGAGCGCGCGAGCGCCCGCGAGACCGCGGCTCGGGTCGCCCTGGGCGCCGTCGCCCGCTCGTTCCTCGCCGAGCTGGGCATCACGCTCGTCAGTCACACGCTCTCGATCGGCCCGGTCCGCGTCCCAGAGGGGTCCCCGCTGCCGACGCCCGCCGACGTGGAGGCGCTGGACGCCGATCCGCTGCGCTGCTTCGACCCCGCGACCTCCGAGAAGATGGTCGCGGAGGTGGACGCCGCCCACAAGGACGGCGACACCCTCGGCGGCGTCGTGGAGGTCCTCGCCTACGGCGTCCCGCCGGGGCTCGGCTCGCACGTCCACTGGGACCGCCGCCTCGACGGGCAGCTCGCCGCGGCCCTCATGGGCATCCAGGCGATCAAGGGCGTGGAGGTCGGCGACGGCTTCCTCACGACCACCCGGCGCGGCTCGGAGGCGCACGACGAGCTCCTCGCGGAGGACGGCACGATCGTCCGCGCGAGCGACAAGGCGGGCGGCACCGAGGGCGGCATGAGCACGGGCACGGTCCTGCGCGTCCGCGCCGGCATGAAGCCGATCGCCACCGTTCCGCACGCGCTGCGCACGATCGACATCGCGACGAGCGAGGCGGCGGCCGCGCACCACCAGCGCTCCGACGTCTGCGCCGTGCCCGCGGCCGGCGTGGTCGCGGAGGCGATGGTCGCGCTGGTGCTCGCGAACTCCGTGCTCGAGAAGTTCGGCGGCGACTCCCTGCCCGAGACGGCCCGCAACCTGCGCGGCTACCTCGACGCCATCCCGCAGAACCTGACGACGGAGCGCGTCGGCGCGCAGAACGCCTGAGCGCCGTGACGGTCGTCCTGATCGGCCCGCCGGCTGCGGGCAAGACGCGGCTGGGCAAACGGCTGGCGAAGCGTCTGGGCCTGGCCTTCATCGACACCGATGCGCGCGTGGTCGCCGATCACGGCCCGATCGCCGACATCTTCGCCGAGCACGGCGAACCGCACTTCCGGGCGCTCGAGCGCGCCGAGGTGGCCGCTGCCCTCCAGGAGGGCGGGGTCGTCTCGCTCGGCGGCGGGGCCGTTCTCGACCTCGACACCCGCGCGGATCTGGCGGGGCTTCGGGTCGTGCTGCTGACCGTGCAGCCCGAGGCCATCGCCCAGCGCATCACCGGCGGCAAGCGCCCGCTGGTCACCGACATCGAATCGTGGAAGAGGCTCGTCGCCGAGCGCGCCGAGCTCTACGCATCGCTCGCGGACTACACCGCGGACACCTCGTCCCGCCCGATCGAGACCATCGTGGAAGAGATCGCCGAGTGGGTCGAGCAGGAGGAAGGACACCGATGACCGACGCCGACGCCCCCACCGAGATCCTCGTCGCGGGGGAGGACCAGTACCCCGTGGTGGTCGGCCGCGGCCTCCGCTTCGGCCTCGCCGAGCACCTGGGCGACAAGGTCGCCAAGGTGCTGCTGGTGCACCCGCCGACCCTCGGCGCAGCGGCCGCGGAGCTCCGTGAGTCCCTGCTCGGCCGCTACGAGGTGCTGCTGGCCGAGGTGCCGGACGCCGAGGCCGCGAAGCGCGTGGAGGTGGCCGCCTTCCTCTGGCAGATCATGGGCCAGGCCGACTTCACCCGCTCGGACGCGGTTGTCGGCTTCGGCGGCGGTGCGGTGACGGACCTCGCGGGCTTCGCCGCGGCGACCTGGCTGCGCGGTGTGAAGCTCATCCAGGTGCCGACGACGCTGCTGGGGATGGTCGACGCGGCCGTCGGCGGCAAGACGGGCATCAACACCGCCGAGGGCAAGAACCTCGTCGGCGCCTTCTACGCGCCGGCCGCGGTGGTGTGCGACCTCGACACCCTGGCCTCGCTCGGTCGCAACGAGATCCTGGCGGGCTTCGGTGAGGTCGTGAAGTACGGGTTCATCGCCGAGCCCGAGATCCTCGACATCATCGAGCGCGACGTGGACGTCGCCACCGACCCTGGGTCGCCCGAGTTCCGCCGCCTGGTGGAGCTGTCGATCGGCATCAAGGCGCGCGTCGTGGGGGAGGACTTCACCGAGCAGGGGCTGCGGGAGATCCTGAACTACGGCCACACGCTGGGGCACGCGATCGAGCACGCCGAGCGCTACCAGTGGCGGCACGGCGCCGCGGTCTCCGTCGGGATGGTCTTCGCCGCCGAGCTCGGTCGGCTCAGCGGGCGGCTCCCGGACGAGGTGGCCGACCGGCACCGCCGCATCCTGGAGTCGCTGACGCTGCCGACCAGCTACCCGCTCGGACGCTGGCAGACGCTGCTGGCGACGATGCAGCGGGACAAGAAGGCGCGCGGGAGCCTCCTGCGTTTCATCGTCCTGGACGACCTGGCCCGCCCGACCGTACTGGCCGGACCCGACCAGAGCCTGCTCTTCGCCGCGTACCAGGAGATCGCCTCCTGATGAGCGCGCGCACGGTCGCCGAGAAGCTGCTGGTGAAGCCGGGCGACGTGATCGCCGTCGCGGCGCCGGAGGCCGGACTCGGCGCCCTGCTGGAGCCGCTGCCGGCCGGCGCCCGCGTGGGGACGGCGGAGGAGGCGGCCGTCGCGGTCGTGTTCGTCCGCACCCGGGCTGAGCTGCTCGGGCGCTTCGCCGCCGAGCTGCCGGCCCTCGGGTCGGCGCGCGCGGTGTGGTTCGTGTACCCGAAGGGCGGTCGCGCGGACGTCAACCGCGACACGATCATCCGGGAGGCGGGCGCGTTCGGGTGGCGTCCGATCAGCAACGTCGCGGTGGATGACGTGTGGTCTGCCGTGCGCGTCCGGCCGCTGACCGACGCGGACGCACCGGTAGGGTGAGCGTCATGAGCAGCGTCCTCGTCCTGAACGGCCCGAACCTCGGCCGGCTCGGCACCCGCGAGCCCGACGTCTACGGGTCCGGCACCCTCGACGACCTCGCCCGGCAGCTCCGGGAGGACGCGCCGGAGACGACGATCGACCTCCGCCAGACGGACGCCGAGGGCGAGCTGATCGGCTGGCTGCACGAGGCCGCCGACACGGGCGCCCCGGTCATCCTGAACGCCGGCGCCTGGACCCACTACTCGTTCGCCGTGCGCGACGCCGTGTCGCTCGTGACGAAGGCCGGCGGCACCGTGATCGAGGTGCACCTGTCCAACCCGCACGCGCGCGAGGAGTTCCGCCACACCAGCGTCCTCACCGCCGTCGCGACGGGTGTGATCGCCGGTCTCGGCTTCGAGTCGTACCGGCTCGCGCTGGCGTACATTCGCCGAAACGCGCGCTGACGTCTAGAATCTTCGTCGGGCCGCTGCTTCGCGCGCGGCGATGTGGACCGCTGACGCCCGCGGCTCCCACCCGGAACTCTTTCGCAAACTGAATGGATCTCGCGCATGGCATCGACCGCTGACATCAAGAACGGCATCGTCCTCAACATCGACGGACAGCTCTGGAGCGTGATCGAGTTCCAGCACGTGAAGCCGGGCAAGGGTGGCGCGTTCGTCCGCACGAAGCTCAAGAACGTCACGACGGGCAAGACCGTCGACCGCACCTACAACGCGGGCGCGAAGATCGACATCACCAACGTCGACCGCCGCGACTACCAGTACCTGTACCAGGACGGCGCCGACTTCGTCTTCATGGACACCAGCGACTACGACCAGATCACCATCCCGGGCCCGATCGTCGGCGACGCCGCCAACTTCATGCTCGAGAACCAGAACGTGACCGTCGCGCTGCACGAGGGCTCGCCGCTCTACGTCGAGCTCCCGGCCTCCGTCGTGCTGGAGATCACCTACACCGAGCCGGGCCTGCAGGGCGACCGCTCGACCGGCGGCACCAAGCCCGCCACCGTCGAGACCGGCTACCAGATCCAGGTCCCGCTCTTCCTCGAGACCGGCACCAAGGTCAAGGTCGACACCCGCACGGGCGACTACCTCGGCCGCGTCAACGACTAGTGAGCGCCCGGACCAAGGCCCGCAAGCGCGCCCTCGACCTGCTCTACAGCGCCGATCTGCGTCAGCAGCCGCTCCGCCAGGCCCTCGCGGCCGAGGCGGAGCGCGCCGCGAACGAGCCAGCGCGTGAGGCCTCCTGGCTGTACGCGCGCGAGATCGTTGACGGCGTGATCGACCACCAGGACGAGATCGACGAGCAGATCGAGACCTACGCTCAGGGCTGGACGCTCGTGCGGATGCCCGCCGTCGACCGCGCGATTCTGCGCATCGGCGTGTGGGAGCTGCTCTTCAACGACGCGATCCCCGAGGGCGTCGCGATCTCCGAGGCCGTAGAGGCCGCGACCGTGCTCTCCACCGACGACTCCGCCGGCTTCGTCAACGGCCTGCTCGCGAAGATCGCGCAGAGCAACACGACCAAATAGCGCAGTACCCGCTCCGAACGAAGGGACGACGTGAAGCGCACCCGCCGCATCCTCGCCTCCGCCGTGATCGCCGTCGCCTTGGCGGTCGGCGTCTCGGCCTGCTCGATGTTCGCCGACAGCTCGGTGCCGGTGGCGACGGATACGCCGCCGACCGGCGTCGACGGCGCCGTGAACTTCGACGGCCGCTACCTCACCGCCGGCACCGGTGCGAAGAAGGTCGACATCTGGTTCGACGCGATGTGCCCGGTCTGCGGCGCGTTCGAGAAGGCCAACGGCGACACGCTGGAGAAGGCCGTCAAGGACGGCTCGATCACCCTGCGGCTGCACCCGCTCACCTTCCTCGACCGCCTGTCGAACGGCACGGGCTACTCGACGCGGGCGGCGGCGGCGCTGACCTGCGTCGGCGTGCACGACCCGTCTCGCGTGCTCGACTACTACCAGGCGCTCTTCACCGATCAGCCGGAGGAGAACTCCACCGGCCTGACGGACGAGCAGCTGGCGAAGCGGGCGACCGACCTCGGGATCACCGACATCTCGGGCTGCATCGACCGCAGCGGCTCGTACCAGGCGTGGGCGCAGGCGAACACCGCGCACTCGCAGAGCGGCCCCATCGAGGTGGACGGCACGAAGGTGCTGGACAGCATCGAGGGAACGCCGACCGTGCTCGTGGACGGCAAGCAGTTCACCGGGAGCATCAGCGACGCGGCGGCGTTCCGGAAGTTCCTCGACGACAAGTGAGACGCGTCCGGGCTGATATGCTCGGACATCGACAGACATCCTTTAAGAGCCGTCCTGTGAGGCGGGGAAGGAGGTCGGCATGACAGCGCGCACCGTGCTGCAACAGGCTGACATCGCCCGGGCGTTGACTCGCATCTCCCACGAGATCCTGGAGTCCAACCGGGGAACGAGAGACCTGGTGATCCTGGGCATTCCGACGCGCGGCGTCGAGCTCGCCCGCCGGATTGCCGACAACATCCAGCGCATCGAGCCGCAGGCCGTCGCCTCGCCCGCCGACATCGTCGGGGCGCTCGACGTGACGATGTACCGGGACGATCTCGCGCGCAACCCGATCCGGACGCCGCAGCCCACCTCGCTGCCGGGTCCGATCGACGGCAAGACCGTCGTGCTGGTGGACGACGTGCTCTTCTCGGGGCGGACCATCCGCGCCGCGCTCGACGCGCTGAACGACCTGGGCCGGCCACGCGCCGTGCGCCTTGCCGTGCTGGTCGACCGCGGCCACCGCGAGCTCCCCATCCGCGCCGACTTCGTGGGCAAGAACCTGCCGTCGGCCGCCTCCGAGCGCATCTACGTGCGCCTGGACGGCGTGGACGGCCAGGAGTCGGTGACCATCGAGTCGCCCGAGGACGAGGCGGGGGCCGGCGCATGAGGCATCTGCTGTCGACGAAGGGCCTCTCCCGCGAGGACGCGATCCGGCTGCTCGACGTCGCCGAGGACATGGCCGACGTGCAGGAGCGGGAGGTCAAGAAGCTGCCGACGCTGCGCGGCAAGACCGTCGTGAACCTGTTCTTCGAGGACTCCACGCGCACCCGCATCTCGTTCGAGGCAGCGGCGAAGCGCCTCTCGGCCGACGTGATCAACTTCTCCGCCAAGGGGTCGAGCGTCTCCAAGGGCGAGAGCCTCAAGGACACCGCGCAGACGCTCGCGGCGATGGGCGCGGACGCGGTCGTCGTGCGGCACGGGTCCTCCGGGGCGCCGCAGACGCTCGCGACGAGCGGCTGGATCGACGCGGGCATCCTGAACGCCGGCGACGGCACGCACGAGCACCCTACGCAGGCGTTGCTCGACGCCTTCACGATGCGGCGGCGCGTGCACGGCGCGGGATCCCGCGGCCGCGACCTCGACGGCGTCACCGTGGCTATCGTGGGGGACATCCTGCACTCGCGGGTGGCGCGGTCGAACGTCTGGCTGCTCCGCACGCTCGGCGCGCAGGTGACGCTGGTCGCCCCGCCGACCCTGCTCCCGGTGGACGTGTCGGGCTGGCCCGCCGCGATCGGCTACGACCTGGACGCCGCGATCGACGCGGATCCGGACGTCGTGATGATGCTGCGCATCCAGGCGGAGCGCATGAACGCGGCGTTCTTCCCGAACCCGCGCGAGTACTCGCGGCGCTGGGGGCTGGACGAGGAACGGCTCGGCCGCCTCGGCACCGATAGCATTGTGATGCACCCGGGCCCGATGAACCGAGGGCTGGAGATCTCCGCCGCAGCGGCGGACTCGCCCCGGTCGACGGTCAGGGAGCAGGTGGCGAACGGCGTCTCCGTGCGGATGGCGGCGCTCTATCTCCTGCTC
Organism: Actinomycetes bacterium; assembly: GCA_023390155.1. Taxonomy (GTDB): domain Bacteria; phylum Actinomycetota; class Actinomycetes; order Actinomycetales; family Microbacteriaceae; genus Leifsonia. The sequence goes on from JAEWDJ010000015.1 coordinate 9,834, forward strand.
TCCGGTGGCGAGCGGGAGGCGTAAGACGACGATGGACGAGAAACTGGCCGAGAAGTATGTGATCGCGGGCGCGACGCTCGCCGACGGCACGCGTGCCGACCTCCTGATCGACGACGGACGCATCGCGGAGGTGGGCTCCGGCCTGTCCGCCGCGGGCGCGTCGCGGATCGACGCCGACGGGCTCCTGGCGCTGCCGGGCCTGGTCGACCTCCACACCCACCTGCGCGAGCCGGGCTACGAGCAGAGCGAGACCGTGCTGACGGGCACGCGTGCCGCAGCGGCCGGCGGGTTCACCGCGGTCTTCGCGATGGCGAACACCTCGCCCGTCGCCGACACGGCCGGCGTGGTCGAGCAGGTGCTGAGCCTGGGGGAGGCCGCGGGCTACGCGACCGTCCGCCCGATCGGCGCCGTCACCGTCGGCCTCGAGGGCGAGCGCCTGGCCGAACTGGGCGCCATGGCCGACTCCCGGGCACGGGTGCGGGTCTTCTCCGACGACGGCAAGTGCGTCTCGGACCCGCTCCTCATGCGGCGCGCGCTCGAGTACGTGAAGGCCTTCGACGGCGTGATCGCGCAGCACGCGCAGGAGCCGCGGCTGACGGTCGGCGCCCAGATGAACGAGGGCGCGCTCTCCGGCGAGCTGGGTCTCGCCGGCTGGCCGGCGGTCGCCGAGGAGTCGATCATCGCCCGTGACGTGCTCCTCGCGGAGCACGTGGGCTCGCGGCTGCATGTCTGCCACGTCTCGACGGCGGGCTCGGTCGACGTGATCCGCTGGGCGAAGGCCCGCGGGATCGACGTGACCGCGGAGGTCACCCCGCACCACCTGCTGCTGACCGAGGAGCTCGCCTCCGGCTACGACGCGCGCTACAAGGTGAACCCGCCGCTGCGCCGCGCGGAGGACGTGGAGGCGCTGCGCGCCGGACTCGCGGACGGGACGATCGACATCGTCGCGACCGACCACGCCCCGCATCCGGTCGAGGCGAAGGACTGCGAGTGGGACGCCGCGGCGTTCGGCATGGTCGGGCTGGAGTCCGCCCTCTCGGTCGTGCAGTCGTCGGTGGTCGACAACGGCCTCCTCGACTGGGCCGACGTCGCCCGCGTGCTCTCGGCGACGCCGGCGCGGATCGGGCGCCTCGCGGGCCACGGCACTCCGATCGAGGCCGGAGCGCCGGCCGAGCTGTTCCTCTACGACCCGACCGCCTCCCGGAGCTTCGCCACCGGCGACCTGGCGGGCAAGGGCGTCAACTCGCCCTACCTGTCGATGACCCTGCCCGGGCGCGTCGTCGCGACGTTCCACCGCGGGTACGCCACGGTGCTCGACGGCGCCGTCGTCGAGCTGGAGGCCGCCCGTGGATAAGCTCCTCCCCACCCTCGCGATCGTCGTCGTCCTCCTCGTGGTCCTGCTGCTCGCCCTCTGGGGCTGGCGACGACGGGTGCGGCGCGATGCGCCCGCGGGCGGCGGCTACCCGGCCCCCGCCCAGCCCGGTGCGCAGACCGCCGCGGCCGACGTGCTCTACGTCGCGACCACGAAGGCGGGGGAGCAGCTCGAGCGGCTCGCCCTGCCGGGTCTGACCTACCGCGGGAAGGGGACGCTCGCCGTCTCTCCCGACGGGGTCTCGATCCGGGTCGCCGGGGAGCAGCCCGTCTACATCCCCGCCTCGGCGCTCACCGGCGTCGGCGCGGCGACCTTCACCATCGACAGAGTGGTGGAGCGCGACGGACTGCTCCGGTTCGGATGGACCACCAGCGGCGGGATCCCAGCCGACAGCTACTTCCGGGTCACCGACCCGGCCGGCCGCGACACGCTGACCGCGGCCATCCACGACATCCTCCCCGCGACGCCGGGGAGCACGACGGGCGGGGACCGCCCGGAAGATCAGGAGGTGTGACGTGACCGCAGAACCTGCAGTCCTCGTCCTCGAAGACGGCAAGCGGTACGTGGGCCGGGCCTACGGCGCCCGCGGCCGCACGCTCGGCGAGGCCGTCTTCTCGACAGGCATGACCGGCTACCAGGAGACGCTGACCGACCCGTCCTACGCGGGGCAGATCGTCCTCATGACGGCGCCGCACATCGGCAACACCGGCACCAACGACGAGGACATGGAGTCCCGCCAGATCTGGGTCGCCGGCTACGTCGTGCGCGAGCCCAGCCGGATCGTCTCGAACTTCCGCGCGCAGCGCAGCCTCGACGACGACCTGGAGGCCCAGGGCATCGTCGGCATCAGCGGCATCGACACCCGCGCGGTCACCCGGCACATCCGCTCGGCGGGCGCGATGCGCTCCGGCATCTTCTCCGGCGCCGACTTCGAGCTCTCCGACGGGGAGCAGCTCGAGCTCGTGCGCTCCGGCGCCGGCATGGCGGGACGCAACCTGTCGGCGGAGGTCTCGACCGTCGAGCCGTACACCATCCCCGCCGTGGGCGAGAAGGTCGGCTCGGTCGCCGTGCTCGACCTGGGCGTCAAGAAGTCGACGCTCGAGAACCTCGCGGGCCGCGGCCTCGACGTGCACGTGCTCCCGCAGCAGGTGTCCGCGCAGGACGTGCTCGATCTCGGCGTCTCCGCGCTGTTCTTCTCGAACGGCCCGGGCGACCCGCAGGCCTCCGATCGCCACGTGGCCCTCCTGCAGGAGACCCTCCGCGCCGGCCTGCCCTACTTCGGCATCTGCTTCGGCAACCAGCTGCTCGGCCGCGCGCTCGGGCTCTCGACCTACAAGCTCCCGTTCGGCCACCGCGGGATCAACCAGCCGGTGCTCGACAAGCGCACCGGACGGGTGGAGATCACGGCGCAGAACCACGGCTTCGCGGTCAAGGCGCCGATCGACGCCGCGTTCGACTCGCCCGCCGGCTTCGGCAAGGTCGAGGTCAGCCACTTCAGCCTGAACGACAACGTGGTGGAGGGCCTCAACTGCCTCGACCTCAACGCGTTCAGCGTCCAGTACCACCCCGAGGCGGCGGCCGGTCCGCACGACGCCAACTACCTCTTCGACCGCTTCCTCAGCATGATCACGGGTCGCGAGACCACCGACGCTGAGCCCACCAAGGAGGCCGGCGCCTGATGCCGAAGCGCACCGACATCTCATCCGTCCTGGTCATCGGCTCCGGCCCGATCGTCATCGGCCAGGCCTGCGAGTTCGACTACTCGGGCACCCAGGCGTGCCGCGTGCTCAAGCAGGAGGGCGTGCGCGTCATCCTGGTGAACTCGAACCCGGCGACGATCATGACCGACCCGGACTTCGCCGACGCGACCTACGTGGAGCCGATCACCTGGCAGGTCATCGAGACGATCATCGCCAAGGAGAAGCCCGACGCCATCCTGCCGACCCTCGGCGGCCAGACCGCGCTCAACGCGGCCATGCAGCTGCACGAGCACGGGATCCTCGAGAAGTACGGCGTCGAGCTGATCGGCGCGAAGTTCGAGGCCATCCAGAAGGGCGAGGACCGCCAGATCTTCAAGGACCTCGTGATCGAGGCCGGCGCGGAGGTCGCCCGCTCCTACATCGCACACAGCGTGGACGAGGCGCTCGGCTACGCCGAGGACCTCGGCTACCCGCTGGTCGTCCGCCCCTCCTTCACGATGGGCGGCCTCGGCTCCGGCTTCGCGTACACCCCGGAGGAGCTGCGCCGGATCGTCGGCGACGGCATCCACCAGAGCCCCACCAGCGAGGTGCTCCTCGAGGAGTCCATCCTCGGCTGGAAGGAGTACGAGCTCGAGCTCATGCGCGACACCTCCGACAACACGG
>JAEWDJ010000019.1 GCA_023390155.1 Actinomycetes bacterium
CGGGCTCGTTCTTCGGCGCCGCGACGGCCGCGATCCTCGCGGAGGCGGGCCTCGAGTTCCTCGGGCTCGGCGACTCGTCGATCGTCAGCTGGGGCACCATCCTCTACTGGGCGCAGAACTCCAACGCCCTGCTCACCGGCCAGTGGATCCTGCTGTTCGCGCCCGGTCTCTGCATCGCCCTGCTGGCGATGAGCCTCACCCTGGTCAACTTCGGCGTGGATGCGATCAGCAACCCGCGCCTGCGCGAGGGGTCGGCGAAGGCCGCCCGGACCACCGCGCCCGATGCCCGCGCCGAGGAAGGAAGCGAGCGATGAACGCACTCCTGGAGGTCCGCGACCTCTCCGTCGTCTACGAGTCGGTGGGGCAGACGCCCGTGCAGGCGGTCGACCACGTCTCGTTCGACATCGCCGCCGGCGAGTTCGTCGGCCTGGTCGGCGAGTCGGGCTCGGGCAAGTCGACGCTCGGCTTCGCGCTCACCCGGCTGCAGAAGCCGCCGGCGCGCACGAACGGCGGCAGCATCCGCTTCGACGGCCGCGACATCCGCGAGCTCGACGACGAGACGCTGCGCCGGCAGCGTCAGGGCGGCTTCGCGATGGTGCTCCAGTCGGGCATGAACGCGCTGAACCCGGTCCGCACCATCCGCAACCACTTCGTCGACATCTTCAAAGCCCACGGCCATGTCGCCCGCGAGCGCTGGGACGACCGGATGCGCGAACTGGTCGGCAAGGTCGGCCTCCCGGAGCAGGTGCTCGCCCGCTACCCCGGCGAGCTCTCCGGTGGCATGCGCCAGCGCGTCTCCATCGCGCTCGCCCTCTCGCTCGAGCCCCGCATGATGGTGTTCGACGAGCCGACGACCGCGCTCGACGTGCTCGTGCAGCACGCGATCATGGACACGATCACCGAGCTGCAGGCGTCCGAGGGCTTCACCGCGGTGCTCATCAGCCACGACCTCGGCGTCGTGCTGGAGGCCACCGAGCGGGTGCTCGTGATGCACGACGGCCGCATCGTGGAGGACGCGCCGAGCCGCGACATCCTGGACCGCCCGCAGCACGAGTACACGCGCATGCTGCTCAGCCACTACGCCGACCCGCGGGCCGAGGTCGTGGAGCTGCCGGGCCTCCCGGCCGACCGCTCGGAGCGCACCACCGCCGTGGAGCAGCGGGAGGGCCGCGCGGCCCACTCCGCCATCACGGTGGAGGGCGTCAGCAAGGTCTACCCGGCTCCCCGCCGCGGCGAGAGCCCCGTGACGGCCGTCGACGACGTGACGTTCGTGCTCGAGCCCGGCCAGTCCCTTGCGCTCGTCGGCGCCTCCGGTTCGGGCAAGTCGACGATCGCGAAGCTGCTCACCGGCGTCGAGAAGCCGACATCGGGCACGGTGCGATTCGGCGACACCGACGTGGCGTCGCTCGGCAAGCGCGGCGTCCACCAGCTGCACAAGAACGTGCAGATGGTCTTCCAGGACCCGTACGCGGCCCTGAACCCGCTGCACACGGTCGAGTACGCTCTCACCCGCCCGGTCGTGAACTACACGGGCCTGCGCGGCAAGGACGCGCGCCGTCGCGTGCTCGAGCTGCTGGAGACCGTGGGTCTGACCCCGGTCGAGCAGTTCGCGCAGAAGCTGCCGCACCAGCTCTCGGGCGGCCAGCGGCAGCGTGTCGTCATCGCCCGCGCCCTCGCCAGCGACCCGCAGGTGCTGATCGCCGACGAGCCCGTCTCGATGCTCGACGTCACCCTGCGCGCCGGCGTGCTGGCGCTGCTGGAGGAGCTGCGCGAGCGCTGGGGCGTGTCGCTGCTGTACATCACGCACGACCTGCTCTCGGCCCGGCTCGTCACCGACGACATCATGGTGCTGAACGCGGGGCGCGTCGTGGAGCGCGGCAAGACCGCCGAGGTGCTGCAGCATCCCACCGATCCGTACACCATCGCCCTGCTCGACGCGGTGCCGAACCCGGCCCGCACGCGGGAGGCGCTCGCGTGAGCCTCCCGCTGATCGAGCCGTTCGGCGCGCTGCCCGTGCCGCCGGGGGTCGACGTCGTCGGCCTCCCGGCGCGGGTGGGCGTGCTGACCGCGCTGCACGCCGCGCCCGCGGGCGAGGCGCGCGGAACCGTGCTCGTCGTCCCGGGCTACACGGGATCGAAGGAGGACTTCCGCGAGTTCCTGCCCCTCTTCGCCGCGCGCGGCTGGGACGCCTGGATCTACAGCCAGCGCGGCCAGGGCGACTCCGCCGCGCCGGCCGGCCTCGGCTCCTACGGCCTCGACGCCTTCGCGGGCGACGCGGTCGAGGTGGCCGGGCTCGTCGGCGGCGGACGCCCGGTGCACCTCCTCGGCCACAGCTTCGGCGGTGTGGTCGCCCGGGCGGCGACCATCGCCTCCCCCGCGGCGTTCGCCTCTCTGACGCTGCTCTGCTCGGGCCCGCACGGCTGGCCCGGCCGCCACGCGGAGACGACGGAGATCGTCTCCCGCGACGGCTCGATGGGGCTCTGGTACCGCGACAATCCGGATACCCGCGGCGTGCCCGACGCGGACCTCCCGCCCGAACTGGCCTTCCTGCGGCTGCGCGCCGAGCGCACCTCCCGCGACAACCTCCTGGCCGGCGCCGAGCTGCTCCGGTCGCAGCCCGACACCACCGCCGAGCTCGGCGCGACCGGCGTCCCGGTGCTCGTCGCCCACGGCGAGCACGACGACAAGTGGCCGATCGCCGACCAGCGCCACATGGCCGAGCGCCTCGGCGCGGCCTACGCCGTCATCCCGGGCGGCGGTCACCTGCCGCAGGTCGAGGCGCCGGAGGCCACCATCGAGGCGCTCGACGCGTTCCTCGCGGCGCAGGCCGCGGCGGGGCCCCGACCACCCGGGCGGCGGGACGCCTGACCGGCACGCGCCCCCGACCGACCATCCACCCGCACGACCCCGCACGACAAGGAGAACTGTGCTCACCTTCCCCGACGGCTTCCTCTGGGGCGCCTCCACGGCCGCCCACCAGATCGAGGGCAACAACATCAACAGCAACTGGTGGGTGCACGAGCACACCCCCGGCACGAGCATCGTGGAGCCTTCGGGCGACGCCATGGACAGCTACCACCGGTACCGCGAGGACATGCGGCTGCTCGCCGACGCCGGGCTCGACTCCTACCGGTTCAGCGTCGAGTGGGCCCGCATCGAGCCCGAGCGCGGATTCGTCTCGCGCGCCGAGATCGACCACTACCGCCGCATGGTGGAGGCGTGCCACGAGTTCGGCCTGAAGCCGGTCGTGACCCTCATGCACTTCACCGTCCCCCGTTGGTTCGAGCGCGACGGCTTCTGGCGTGCCGCCGACGCGGCCGACCTGTTCGCCCGCTACACCGAGCTCGCCCTGCCGATCGTCTCGGACGGCGTCGAGTACGTCTGCACCATCAACGAGCCGAACATCGCGGCCATGCTGGCCGGCGGAGAGGACGCCGCCAACCTGGTCGCCTACGGCCTCCCGAACCCGGACCTCGGCGTCGCGGACGCGCTGCTCGCCTCCCACCGGCGCTCCCGCGAGGTGCTCTCGCAGGTGAGCGGCCTGAAGTCGGGCTGGACCATCGCGACGCAGGCCTTCCGCGCCACCGGCGAGCCGGGCTCGGAGGAGAAGCTGCGCGAGTACGGCCACCCGCGCGACGACTGGTACCTCGAGCAGTCCGCCGGCGACGACTTCGTCGGCGTGCAGGCCTACACCCGCACCTTCATCGGCCCGGAGGGCCCGCTCCCGGTCGCGGAGGACGTCGAGACCACCCTCACGGGCTGGGAGTTCTACCCGCCGGCCGCCGCCGAAGGCGCCCGCAGCGCCTGGGAGCTCTCGGGCGGCGTCCCCGTGCTGATCACCGAGAACGGGATCGCCACCGCCGACGACGAGCGCCGCATCGCCTACACCGACGCCGCGCTCCGCGAGCTGCACGCGGCCATCGAGGACGGCGTGCGCATCGACGGCTACCTGCACTGGAGCGCCCTCGACAACTACGAGTGGGCGAGCGGGTACCGCCCGACCTTCGGCCTCATCGCGGTGGACCGCGAGACCTTCGTCCGCACCCCCAAGCCGAGCCTCGGCTGGCTGGGCTCGGTGGCCCGCGCGAACGGCCTCTGAATAGGTGGCCGCACGGAGGCGGCGGCCGCTGGGCCACCGGTAAACTGCCGGACGGAACTCGGGGGTTCCGTGCTCGCCGGCCGACCAGACGGCCGCCGCCTCGCATCCGCGCGCCCGCGCGATGCGGCACCGCCCTGAGTCGACACCAGCACGCGACCGACAGGGGAATTGTGACCGACCCGAACAGCCCGAACGACGACCAGAACCCGAACGCGGAGCAGCCGCCGGTGCCGCCGCAGGCGGAGCAGCCGGTGCCGCCGGTGCCGCCCGTGGTCCCGACGCCGGAGAACCCTGCGCCGGTGCACACGGCGCCGCAGGGCGGCTACGCACCGCAGGGTGCTCCCGCGCCGCAGGGTGCTCCCGCGCCGCAGGGCGACCCGGCCCAGAACCCGTACGCCGCCCCGCAGAACCCCTACGCTCCCGCCCCGGGCGCGAAGTCCGGCTTCCCGAAGTGGGCCTGGTGGGTGATCGGCGGCGCCGTCGCGCTCATCATCGTCATCATCGCCGCGATCGTGCTGTTCGTCAGCATCCTCGGCGCGGGCAACGGCGCGAAGGGCGTGGCCGAGCAGTACCTGAACGACATCGCCAAGGGCGACGCCGGCGCGGCGGCCAAGCTCGACCGCACCGAGTCCGGCGACTTCCTCATGACGGACGCCGTGCTCGCCAAGGCGACCAAGATCACCTCCCCCAAGGTCACCCGCACCTACACCGGCCGGGGCTCGGACCAGACCCAGGTCCAGGTCACGTACAAGCTCAAGGGCAAGTCCTACCGCGACACCATCGAGCTCGACAAGGACGAGAAGGGCTGGTACGTCAGCAAGCCGCTCGCCTACCAGCTGCCCTACGTCTCCTCCACGATCCCCGGCTTCGTGGTCGAGGGCGCCAAGCAGCCCGTCACCTCCGAGGACTCCGAGGTGCTCGCGTACCCGGGCGTCTACACCCTGACGGCCCCGAACAAGTACTACGAGCTCAAGGGCTCCCCGGAGCTCGTCGTCGCCTCGGGCTCTTACACCGACCTGAAGCTCGACCTCACCCCGTCGAAGGAGTACCTCGCCGAGGTGCAGAAGCAGGTCGACGCCCACTACGCCGACTGCGCGACCAAGACCGCCTACTACGACGTCGAGGACTGCGGCATCGACCTCAGCTACCCGTCCAACATGTCGGTCTCCCAGTCCACCGTGGCCGTGACGGTCGTGGAGTCGCCGCAGGTCACCGTGAACGACGGCAGCGACTCGTACTACCAGTTCAAGATCGGCGGCGGCTCGTTCACCGCCGTCATCACCGGCTCGGACTACCGCGGCAACCCCGCGACCGAGAACCTCACCGGTGAGGCCGGCTACATCAGCGCCGACATCGCGGTGAAGGACGGCAAGGTCGTGGTGACCTTCAACTAGTCACCCCGTTACGACGGAGGGCCGGACGACAGCGCGTCGTCCGGCCCTTCGTCGTTCCCGCGCCGGGGCGTTTCGCGGTCTTACGCTCAGCGCGGTTCGCAGATCGTGTGCCGGATCCACTCGGCCACCGTGGCGCGCGTGACCTCCCCCGTCCGCGCGAGCTCCACGAGCTCCAGCGCGTGTTCCGTCAGCCGCCCGTCCGCCGAATCCTCCGCGTCCCGGAGCACGTGCACCGCCAGCCAGCGCGTCGGCCGCACGCCGATCCGCGCCGCCACCGCCGCCATCCCCGCGAAGTGCCGCGCCTGCCCGTCCGTCCCGTCATCCACATGCGGCCGGAACCCTCTGCCCCGGATGCGGTTCCGCCCACCGCGCCCGGCATCGAGGAACCACAGCGGGCCCCGCCGCACCCCACCGGCCTCGGCGCCCAGGTCGGTGAAGAACGCCCGCGAGGAAGTCGAGGTCGCGGCGATCCGGGAGGCGGTGGAGACGAGGTCGGCGCAGGCGGTCATGGCCTCCAGGGTAGGCGCGGAGGCTGACACGGAGATGCGCGCGGTGCGCACTGCATCCGGACGGTGTGTCGCACTGCATCCTCCCGCCTCGCGATCCCCGCACGCAGCGATTCCCCCAGGCTGGCTCTCAGTTCTGGGGAGGAGGGCCGATGTTCGGGGATGCGGATGCCGCGATCGCGCGGGACGAGGAGGACGTGCGGCGGGTGCAGCGGCGCGCGGAGCGGCTGCCGCCGCTGCGGGAGGCGGTCGCCGCCGCACGGGGGACGGCGGTGTCGCGCGAACGGGATCTGGGCGTGACCGTGGACCCGTCGGGGCGGATCGTCGCGCTGACGATCGAGGACTCGGCGCTCTCGCGCGGCGGCGCGCGGTTGGCGGCCGACCTCGTGCGCCTGCTCGGGCAGGCCCGCCGGGATCTGCAGCGGCAGCTGCTCGGGTCCGCGGTCGAGACGCTGGGAGTGGACGACCCCCTCGTGGAGACCTACCGCTCCTCCATCGGGACGCCGGATGACATGCCCCGGAAGACGGGTGGGCTGTGGTGAACGGGAGGATCGCGCTCGACTTCGACATCCTGACCACCCAGGCGTCCAAGGTCGACCAGATCGGCGACGACATCGGGCTGGCCGCGTCCGCGGCGCGGTCGACGAACCTGGGCGGCGGCGCCTTCGGGGTCCTGTGCAGCTTCCTCGTGACACCGGCCCAGCTGGTGACCACCGTCGCCGGCACCATGATCGCCGACTGCGAGAGCCTCCTGCACCGTGCCGGCACCCAGCTGCGGACGGCCGCCGCGGACGCGCAGGAGCGCGAGCAGGACATCGCACAGGCCCTGAAGGCCATCGAAGCCGGAATCGACTGACCCCGGATGGCGAACCCACTTGTCGCGACCACGGTCGACACCACGAGCCCGTTCTCCGGCGCCTACTTGATCGAGGACGGCCAGGCCCTCGTCGACGCCGTCGCCTCCGGCAATTGGATCGACGGCGGCATGGCCGCGTTCTCCGCCGCCCTGGACACCGCCGCGATGATCGTCGACCCGATCGGCACCCTGATCGCCAACGGTCTCGGCTGGGTCCTCGACCATGTCGAACCCCTCAAGGGCTGGCTGAACGACGTCACCGGCGACGCTGGCGAGGTCGCGGCGTTCGCGCAGACCTGGCGCAACGTCGCCGGGCGGATGCACGACGGCGCCGACACGTTCGCCCGCCGCACCCACGACCTCGACGGCATGTCCGGCGCCACCGTCGACGCCTACCTCGCGTTCGCCGGCGACACCATCGCCCACCTCCGCTCCACCGGCGACTGGGCCAATGCGATCGCGGGCGGCCTGGAGGTCGCCTCCCAGCTGGTGCAGATCGTGCACGACCTCGTCCGCGACGCGATCTCCCAGATCGTCGGAACCGCGATCTCCGTCGCCGCCGAGGTCGCCCTCACCGTCGGCTTCGCCACCCCGGCCGCGATCGGACAGATCACCACAAAGGTCGCCTCGCTCGCGACCCGGGTCGGGAAGACCGTGACCCGGCTGCTGAGCTCCCTGAAGAAGCTGAGCGAACTGCTGCAGGCGCTGCAGGAGCTGTTCGGGAAAGGCAGCGCGGTGGTGTCGAAGATGCTCCGCGGAGGCCATGGGGCTCCCTCCCGCACCGACACGACTGGCCACCGCGCTCCTTCTGGCGGGCCGCTTCCGCGCCCGGTGGCGGCTCGACCACCAGCGGTGGATGACGCGGACCTCCAGAATCGCCTTAACCAGGCCTACATCCGCGACGGCGTCACAGATTACGTCGGAGACGGCAGCCTGGTCGATGCGATCAGGCAGGAAAGCCGATCCGGCGAGCTCATCAAAGGGAAGAATCATCGAGAGAAAGGACAGGTCGTGGTGAATTCGATTCGGAACTGGCTCCGGAGAAATCCGGATGCCCGCGCCTCCGACAGGGAGGCAGCCACAAACGTCATGAATGAAATCCTCGACGCTCTGGAGGGCGAACGATGAACCAGCGGGAGTTCTGTGAGGCACTTGCCTCCGCGGATCCGCAGCTCGTGGCTTTGTGGACGTCGCACGTGCAGTCGAACGATGGCGAACTGTTCACCTACGTCTACGTCGACGGGGTTCTCGGCTGGACGCTCGAGCCGGCCAACGCCAACTCACCCAGCCTTGACCGCGTTGCCGGCGTCCTCGAAGCCGGACTGAGCGACCCGGACGAACAGGTGCAGACTCTCACGGTCGTCGGGTTCCTCGAGCAGACACCGAACGACGCGCCGATTCTGCGTCACCTCGGTCCGCTCGCCACCGGGTGGTTCCGCGAATTTCGGCCGACAGTGAGGATGTGATGCGTGTCGCCGGCGTCGTCCACATCACGGCACGACGCTCGTACATCGCCTCCGGCAAATGGCCACACCCAGTAGCCCGCAAGTCATAGAGACCGCATCCCACCCTCCCCCACAACCAACGCCTCCCCGTCCCCCAGCAACCGCAGCGGATACCGCTCCCCATACTCCGCGACGATCCGCTCGATCACCGCAGCCGGGTACGACCTCCCGTCCGCGTGCGGCACCACCACCACGTCCACCAGCCCGAGGCCGTCGCGGGAGACCAGCTCGGGCGCCTCGGTCGCGTCGTCCATCGGTGCGATGGGGTCGATGGTCGGGCCCGCGACGACGGCTCCGGCGCTGAGGCCGATGTAGGGGAGGCC
>JAEWDJ010000172.1 GCA_023390155.1 Actinomycetes bacterium
AGGCGTACAACGCCGCGACCGAGTCGCAGCGCGGCAACGTCATCCCGGTCGAGATCACCGTCTACGAGGACCGTTCGTTCACGTTCGTCCTGAAGACCCCGCCGGCCGCGGAGCTCATCAAGAAGGCCGCCGGCGTCCCCAAGGGCTCGGGCGTCCCGCACACCACCAAGGTCGGCAAGCTGACCCAGGAGCAGGTGCGCGCTATCGCCGAGCAGAAGATGGTCGACCTCAACGCGAACGACATCGACGCCGCGTCGAAGATCATCGCCGGCACCGCCCGTTCGATGGGCATCACCGTCGAGGCGTAAGCCCCGACCGCCCTCCCACAACCTCCGCCGAAAGGCATCACCGTGGCAGAGCCGGCCAGGCTCGCACCACATTCTCGTTAGGAGAAAACCCATGGCACAGAAGTCCAAGGCCTACCGGGCCGCGGCCGACAAGATCGAGGCCGGCAAGTTCTACACCCCGTCCGAGGCCGTCGCCCTCGCGAAGGAGACCGGTTCCGCCAAGTTCAACTCGACCGTCGAGGTCGCGCTGAAGCTCGGTGTGGACCCGCGCAAGGCGGACCAGATGGTCCGCGGTACCGTCATTCTTCCTCACGGCACCGGCAAGACCGCCCGCGTCATCGTCTTCGCGACCGGCCCCGCGGCCGAGGCGGCCATCGCGGCCGGCGCTGACGAGGTCGGCGGCTCCGAGCTGATCGAGAAGGTCGCCGGCGGCTACACCGACTTCGACTCGGCCGTCTCCACCCCGGAGCTCATGGGCCAGGTCGGCCGTCTCGGCAAGGTGCTCGGCCCGCGCGGCCTCATGCCCAACCCGAAGACCGGCACGGTCACCCCGGACGTGGCGAAGGCCGTCTCCGACATCAAGGGCGGAAAGATCGAGTTCCGCGTCGACAAGCACGCCAACGTCCACTTCGTGGTCGGCAAGGCGGGCTTCACCCAGGAGCAGCTCGACGACAACATCAAGGCCGCCCTCGAAGAGGTCGTCCGTCTGAAGCCGTCGGCCGCCAAGGGCCGCTATATCCAGAAGGGCGCCGTGTCGACCACGTTCGGCCCGGGCATCCCGCTGGACGTCAACGCGATCTGATCTCGCTCAGACTCTCGAAGGGGTCGGTGCCGGCAGCAGCCGGGGCCGGCCCCTTCGGCGTCTCACGAGGCCGGATGCACCGCGGAGTGAACCGCGACGGAATCTGAGAGAACGTACACATTCGTCAACTATCGCGACAGACCCGTCTACCCCATCTTGTGTGGCAGAACGCCGCGGGTTTACGCTCGCCATTGTCGCGCGCCGCGCGGCGGCTCATTGCCGAGTCCGTCCGAGTGAAGGATGACGTTTTCATGACTCCTCGCACCACACGATCCCTCCACAAGAGGGCCATCGGGATCATCGCCACCGTGGGCGCCACGGTGGCTTTGTCGTTGGCGGGAACCTCCGCGGCCACCGCCGCCGACCGGGTGACCTACGCCGACTCCGTGCCCTCCTGGGCCACCGCCGCGAACGATGCCGGCGCCGCGCCGGCCGCGACCACGGTGGAGGGTGAGATCTACCTGCCGCTGCGCGACCAGAAGGGCGCCGAGCAGCTCGCCAAGCAGGTCTCCAACCCGGCGACGGCGGGCTACCGCAAGGCGCTGTCGCCCGCCCAGTGGATCGGCCGCTTCTCGCCCACGCAGGCCGACTCGGACGCCGTGGTCAGCTTCCTGAAGACCGCCGGCCTCACCATCACCGCCGTGCCGGCGAGCCGCCAGTACGTGGTGTTCCGCGGCACGCCGGAGCAGATCGGATCGATCTTCGGCACGTCCCTCCACTCGTTCAACTACGCCGGCCGCCAGCTGATCGCACCCGCGACCGCGCCGTCGCTTCCCGCGTCCGTGGGCACCAAGGTCTCCGGGGTGAGCGTCGAGCAGTCGCGCACGCTGACGCGTCCGGACTCCATCCAGCAGGGCGACCTCGGCTCCTCCGGTGAACCGCAGCTCTCCCGCAAGCTGGCCGCGGCGGCTCCGGTCATCGACACGCCCTGCTCGCACTACTACGGCGAGCACACCGTCACGGTGCCGGCCGCGTACAACGGGCAGACGCAGTACAGCACCTACAACTGCGGCTACACCCCGCAGCAGCTCCGCAGCGCCTACGGGCTGAGCGACCTGAGCAAGAAGGGCGTGAACGGCTCCGGCCAGACCGTCGCCATCATCGACGCGTACGCCAGCCCCAGCATCCTGAAGGACGTCAACGACTACTCCGCCCAGAACGGCGAGCCGGGCCTGACGAACTCGTCCTACCAGCAGCTGGTCCCGAACCCGAGCGAGTTCACCGACCAGGAGCTCTGCCAGTACCCGAGCGGGTGGCAGGGCGAGCAGACGCTCGACGTGGAGTCGGTGCACGCCGTCGCCCCCGGCGCGCGGATCCTCTACGTCGGCGGCACCAACTGCGGTGGCGGACTCGACGTGGCGATGTCGAAGATCCTGGACAACAAGCTCGCGAACATCGTGAGCAACAGCTACGGCAACGTGGGAGAGGCGGTTCCGGCCGACGTGATCCAGGGCGAGGTCAACCTCCAGCTCCAGGCGGCCGGCGAGGGCATCGGGCTCTACTTCTCGAGCGGTGACAACGGCGACGAGGTCGCGAACCTCGGGTACGCGGCGCCCGACTTCCCGGCCTCCTCCCCGTGGGTGACCTCCGTCGGCGGCACGAGCATGGCGATCGACAAGAACGGCAAGATCGCGTTCGAGACCGGCTGGGGCGACACGGTCGACCAGATCGTGAAGAACGCCGACGGCTCGCTCAGCTATGCCGAGGCCCTCCCGGGCAGCCGGTTCGTGGGCGGAGCGGGCGGCGGCGTGAGCGCCGTGTTCACGCAGCCCGACTACCAGCGCGGCATCGTGCCGCAGGCGCTGTCGTCGGGCAAGCGGGTCTCGCCGGACGTCTCGGCGCTGGCCGACCCGTACACCGGCTTCCTGATCGGGATCCGGCCCATCGTCGACGACGACACCCTCGCGGTCGGCGACTACGTGAACGAGACCTACGGCGGCACGTCGCTGGCCTCGCCCATCGTGGCCGCGCAGATCGCGATCGTGCAGCAGGCGACGCGCACCACGATCGGGTTCGCGAACCCGACGCTGTACGCGGTGAAGCGGGTGCTGCCGAGCAGCTTCCGCGACGTGCTGCCGCAGAACCCGACGCAGGCGGTCGCCTACACGAGCAAGACGAGTGGCAACAGCTACCTCGTGTCGTTCGACCAGGACACCACGCTCAAGACGGCCGTCGGGTACGACCCGGTGACCGGCCTGGGCGACGTGTCCTTCGGCCTGCTCAGCCTGGTGGCGCAGGGCCGGCACTAGCCGCCCGCCCACCGCACGACCGGACCGGCCGCCCCACACCCCCGGGGGCGGCCGGTTCCGTCTGCCGGTTCCGTGCATCGGGGGAGCCGCTAGCCTGGAGCGGTGACCGTGACCATCCGTCCCGCCGGCCCCGAGGACGCTGCCGCACTGGCCGCCGTCGCCGCCGTGACCTTCCCGCTCGCCTGCCCGCCGCACACGACCGAGGAGGCGAAGCAGGAGTTCATCCGCACCGTGCTCTCACCCGAGCGGTTCGCCGAGTACCTCGCGGATCCCTCCCGCCGCCTCCTCATCGCCGAGGACGATGCGGGACTCGCGGTCGGCTACACGATGGTCAATCTCGGGGAGCCCTCCGACGAGGACGTGCGCGGCGCGATCCGCCTGCGGCCGACGGCGGAGCTCAGCAAGTGCTACGTGCTGCCGGGCCACCACGGCGAGGGGGTCGCCGGGCGCCTGATGGCCGAGAGCGTGCAGGCCGCGGCGGCGAGCGGGGCCGAGGGGATGTGGCTCGGCGTCAACGAGGAGAACGCGCGGGCGCAGCGTTTCTACGGCAAGCACGGCTTCGAACGGGTCGGGGCCAAGCGCTTCCTGGTGGGCGACCGCTGGGAGGACGACTGGGTGATGGAGCGGCCGGTCAGGAGTGCGGCCGGAGCGCCGTAGCGATCCCCGCCCCCCGGGCTGTGGAGAGCGGCGAGTGCCGTGAACTCGGTGGCGCCGGGCCGGCCCGAGTGGGTGGCGCTGAACAGCGTCAGCCCTCCGCGACCTTGACGACGACCTTTCCGCGGGTGTGGCCGCCCTCCACCGCCCGGTGCGCCTCCGCGATCTGCTCCAGCGCGTAGATCTGGTCGACGTGGACGCGGACGTTGCCCGCCTCCAGCAGGCGGGCGATGACAGCGAGCGTGTTGCCGTCCGGCGCGACCTTGTAGTGCGTGCCGCGCACGCCGGCTGCCGCAGCCTCCTCGGCGAAGCCCGGCCAGCTCCCGGTCGGGGCGTTGATGATCAGGCCGCCGGGGCGGAGCACCGACAGGGAGCGCGAGCCGGTGTCGTCGTGGACGTTGCCGACCAGGTCGATCACCACATCCACCTCCCGCACCGCGTCCTCGAAGCGCGTGGTCGTGTAGTCGACGATCTCGGAGGCACCGAGCGAGCGTAGCCAGGAGCCCTTCGCCCCCGACGCCGTGGCGATGACGTGCGCGCCGAAGTACGACGCGAACTGCACCGCGAAGTGGCCGACGCCGCCGCTGCCCGCGTGGATGAGCATGCGCTGACCCTCGTGCGCCTTCGCGACCTCCACCACCATGCCCCAGGCGGTGAGGGCGGCGAGCGGGGCAGCGGCCGCCTCGATGTGGGAGAGGGTGGCAGGCTTGCGGACCACGCTGAGGCTCGGGACCGAGAGGTACTCGGCGTAGCTGCCGCCGAAGCGCGGGACCATCACCATCCCGAACACCTCGTCGCCGGGACGGATGGGATGAGCGCTGTACGGGGACTCCACGACGACGCCGCTGAAGTCGTGGCCGAGCACGGCGGGGAAGGCGTGGATGGCGTCGAAGACCCCGCGGCCGGCCCGCGTCTTCGCGTCGATCGGGTTGACGCCGGCGGCGACCACTTTGACGAGGAACTCCGCGTTCACGCGATCCGGTGCGGGCGTCTCGCCGATCCGCAGGGCCTCCGGCCCACCCGCCCCGTCGAGCAGCGCGGCCCGCATCGTCTTCGGCATTCGTCGTCCCCTCGTCGGTCGCCCACCACTGGCGCGATCAGCTGATCCCAGTCAATCCCGGCAATGCGTCACCGGTGTTACGCGGGCGTCACCACGTGTGAACACTCTGTTTCGGATACCCCCAGGACGTTTCCAGCGGGGGTCACGTTAGGATGCTTCGACCCGGACCGAGGAGGCACCACCGTGCAGCGATTCCTGCGCATCGTGCGCCAGCCGTTCGCGGTGCCCCCGCTGGCACGCGGCTGGCAGCGCGCCGTGCCGGTGCTGCTCGCGATCGGCACGGTCACGGTGCTCGGCGGCCTCACGATCATCTGGGCGGCGCGCCTGACCGTCGAGCGGCCCGTCTACGTGAGCGAGCTCGGGGCGGAGGGGGCGCCGACCGCCGGGATGTTCCGCATCGCGCTGCTGCTCATTGCCGCGGGCGGGCTCTCGATCGCCCTGGCCAGCGGGCACGTGCGATCGCGGGTGCGCCTGCTCGACCGGTGGGCGCCGGCGCTCAGCCTGGGGTTCGCCGCGATCTGCTTCGTCGTCGCCTCCCAGGTGACGTGCACGGCGTACTGCCCGGTGCCGATCGCCGATCCGGCCTCCACCATCCAGGATCTGCTGCACACGGTCTCGGCCGTGCTGGGCTTCGCCGCCGCGTGCTACGCGATGCTGCAGGTGGCGTTCGCCGCCCGGCTGCCGCGGGTGGCCCGGTTCTCGCTCGCGAGCTGCGTGGCCGTCGCCGCGATCACCATCGTGGGCGGGATGCTCGCGATCGTCCATGTGGCGACCGACGTCGGCGCGTGGCTCGAACTGATCGGGACCACCGTCGCGATCGCGTGGATCGCGGTGTACTCACTGGCGCTCGCCCGTATCCCGGTGCGGGCGGAGGAGCAGGCGGAGGAGCAGGCGGCCGAGCGGGCGGCCGCTCAGTAGAGCGTCGGCGGGCCGGCGGGGGTCGCGGTTGCGACGGGGGCCGGGGCGGCGGTCGCGGCGGGGG
>JAEWDJ010000271.1 GCA_023390155.1 Actinomycetes bacterium
CCCACCCCCGCCCCCATCGACGACATCTCCATCGGCGGTGACGCGATCCGCCTAGGCCAGTTCCTCAAGTTCGCGGGGCTTCTCGACTCCGGCGGAGACGTGAAGGAGGCGATCATCGACGGGTTCGTCGCGGTGAACGGCGAGGTGGATCGGCGGCGCGGGAGGCAGCTGCAGCTCGGGGATGTCGTCACGTTCGAGGGGCGCAGCGTCCGCGTCTGCCCGTAGGGTGTCGCGGAGCTCCCCATAGACTCTCCGCCCGATCCGGGCAAGGCTGGACCCACGCCCCAACGGAGAGGACACCCCGCCATGCCCACCCTCGGCAACATCGTCATCTACGCCGACGACCCGCAGACCCTCGCCGACTTCTGGGCCGGCGTCTTCGGCTACCCGCCCCAGCGCATCGAGGGCGCGTTCCGGGACATGCTCATCGCGGGCGGGGTTCCCGAGGACGAGCTCTGGAAGCGGGCCATCGCCGAGAGTCCCGACAAGTCCGGACCGCGGTTCTTCTTCCACCACGCGGACGGTCCGAAGCGCGGGCGCAACCGCGTCCACATCGACGTGCAGACGGTTCAGGGCAGGCGGCCGACGCCGGAGGAGCTCGAGGCGGAGAAGGAGCGGATCGTGGCGCTCGGAGCGAGCGTGGTGCGGCTCGTGGATCAGAGCTGGGGGCCGTTGCCGGAGTACTACTACCAGCTGCGGGATCCGGAGGGGAACGAATTCTGCCTGCAGTGATGCGGGAGTCCGCCGGGCGCATTTCCAGGATACCGGACGGGCGGGGGCTTGCCGCAAGGGCCCCTTCGTGTACCAGAATGGCCGGTCGCGGCTGAAATCCGGTCGTGGTGAGCGGGGTGTGCATGGGCAAGACGGTGGAGAAGGCGCGCTACGACGTGATCGTGAGCGGCGGCGGGCCGACGGGGATGATGCTGGCGGCGGAGTTGCGGTTGCACGGGGTGGATGTGCTGGTGCTGGAGCGGGATACCGAGCCGACCGCGGCGGTGCGGGCGCTCGGGTTGCAGCCGCGGAGCATCGAGATCATGGATCAGCGGGGGCTGCTGGAGCGGTTCCTGGAGCATGGGACGGCGTATCCGGGCGGGGTCGGGGCGTTTGCGGGGATCGCGGCGCCGCGGCCGGTGGGGCTGGACAGTGCGCACGCGTACATCCTGGGCATCCCGCAGCCGGTGACCGACCGCCTGCTGACGGAGCGCGCGGTGGAGCTCGGGGCGGAGATCCGGCGTGGGACGGAGCTGACGCACTTCGTGCAGGACGGAACCGGGGTGACGGTCGAGCTCGCGGACGGGTCGACGGTGCGCGGGGCGTGGCTGGTCGGCTGCGACGGCGGGCGGAGCCTGGTGCGGAAGCAGCTGGGGATCGGGTTCCCCGGCGAGGCGGCGACGACCGAGTGGCTGCTGGGCGAGGTGGAGGTGACGGCGTCGGCGGACGAGATCGCGGCGATCGGGGCGGAGGTGCGGAAGACGCATCGCGGGTTCGGGATCGGGCCGAACGGGGAGGGGCTGTACCGGGCCGTCGTTCCCGCGGCATCCGTCGCCGAGGACCGGACGGTGCCGCCCACGCTGGACGAGTTCCGGGCGCAGCTGCGCGCGTACGCGGGGACGGACTTCGGGGCGCACGCGCCGAAGTCGCTGTCGCGGTTCACGGACGCGACGCGGCTGGCCGAGCGCTACCGGGAGGGGCGGGTGTTCCTCGCGGGGGATGCGGCGCACGTGCATCCCCCGCTCGGCGGGCAGGGGCTCAACCTGGGCGTGCAGGACGCGTTCAACCTGGGCTGGAAGCTGGCGGCGACGGTCGCGGGCTGGGCGCCGGAGGGGCTGCTCGACACGTACTCCACCGAGCGGCGGCCGGTCGCGGACGGGGTGCTGACGATCACGCGCGCGCAGAGCGTGCTGATCTCGGCGGAGCCGGGGCCGCAGGCGGTGCGGCGGCTGTTCGCGGAGCTGATGGCGTTCGACGACGTGAGCCGGCTGATCGCGGAGCGGGTGAGCGGGACGGGGATCCGGTACGAGATGGGGGAGGCCCGGGGATCCGCCGAGACCGGGGAGGCCGCCGAGGCCGGCCAGCCCGCCGAGGCCGGCGACGCGGGTGGGCTCGAGCCGTCGGCGCTGCTGGGGCGCCGCCTGCGTGACCTCCGGCTGCGGGGCGGCGGGAGGCTGTACGAGCACCTCCGCACCGGGCGGGGCCTCCTGCTCCACCAGACCGGCGGCCTGCGGGTGGAGGCATGGGCGGACCGGGTCGATCGGCTCGAGGCGCGCACAGACGAGCTGCGGGCGAGGGCGGTGCTGCTCCGACCGGACGGGCATGTCGCATGGACTGAGGTGGACGGGCACGGGCAAGAGGGGCTCGAGCGGGCGCTGCGCCGGTGGTTCGGCGCTCCCGGCAGCACAACCGGCAGCACGAACGGCAGCACGACCACCCCCGCCGCCGACCGCCCCTAGCCGCAGGCCCACCCGCGGCCATAGGGTCGCCGCGTGGACCTCCGACTGACCGGCAAGACCGCCGTCGTGACCGGCGCGAGCCGAGGCATCGGGCTCGCGACGGCGCGCGCACTGCTCGACGAGGGTGCGCGCGTCGTCGCCGTCGCCCGCACCGCCACCACGGAGACGACGGCGCTGGGCGCCGACCCGCGGTTCCGCTTCGTCGCCGCCGACCTCTCCGACGCCTCGCAGATCGCGGGGATCCGCGACGAGGTCGGCGACCGGGTGGACGTGCTCGTCAACAACGTCGGATCGGCGCCGCCGCGGCCCGGTGGGTTCGCCTCCATCACCGACGAGGACTGGACGCGCACGTACGAGCTGAACGCGCTCGCCGGGGTCCGGGTGACGCGGGCGCTGCTCGACCTGCTGACCGAGGGGGCGGCGATCGTGACGATCGCGAGCGAGAACGCGATGCTGGCCGACCCGCTGGTGATGGACTACAGCGCCGCGAAGGCGGCCGCGCTCAGCTTCTCGAAGTCGCTGTCGAAGGAGCTCGGGCCGCGGGGCATCCGGGTGAACTCGATCAGCCCGGGGCCGGTCGCCACCGCGCTGTGGCTGGGTGACGGTGGAGTCGCGCAGACGGTGTCGGCGGCCGGGGGAGGCTCGGCGGACGACGTGCGGCGCGGGGCCGAGCGGGCGATGGTCACCGGACGCTTCACCACCCCGGAAGAAGTGGCGGCGCTCGTCGTCATGCTCGCGAGCCCCGTGCTCGGCAACCTCACCGGTGCCGACATCGTGATCGACGGCGGGATGCGGCAGACCATGTGACGTGGCCCCCACATGGGGGAATAGTTGCAATAGTCAACCAACCCGTAGGGTCGAAGGAATAACAGGGGGAATCGCATGTTCGTGTGCTCGCCCTGCCTCACCAGACGAGCGACACCGACGTGAATGGGTCATTGACACTGTGATTTCGACGAAGAACACCACCTGGGCCGCGCGCGTCGCGGCCCTCGGTCTGAGTGCGGCGATCGCCGGGGGAGCGGTGCTGGTCGCCGCCGCCCCCGCGCAGGCCGCCCCCTCCAGCACCGTGGTCCACCAGCAGGACATCCGCGCGAACGAGGACACCTACCCGGGTTGGCATCAGGGCTACGCGAACGCGGCGGACCGCGCGCTGGTGAGCGACGGCACCCTCGAGCTCACCAAGCAGTCCCAGGTGCTCTACGGCTACACCGCCGACGAGTACGTCTCCGGCGAGTCGCTCGCGAGCGTCGTGACGAGCGGATCGTGGACGACCTCCTGGGGCGTCGCCTACTTCCAGCTGCCCTTCCTCTACAACGGCGGCAAGGCGGGAGGCGCGCAGAGCTTCACCACCCTGCGCCCGGCCAGCCCCGTGTCCGGGACCAACCACATCTCCCTCGACGACCCGTGGACGACCAGCAGCGCGCTGACGGATGCCGAGGGCGCCCCGCTCTATGAGAAGGACGCGACGGCCACCCTCGGCGAGTTCCTCGCCGCGCTCGACGCTCCGCAGCTCATCGGCTTCGGCGTGCTGACCGACGGTGAGTTTGTGTCGTCTCAGCCCGACACGGCGGCGTACGTCGACTCGGTCGCCTTCAACGGCACGAGCTACACGTTCGCGCCGACGGGCGCTGCGACGGTCTCGGGCGACGCCGTCGTCGGCAGCACCCTGACCGCCTCCGCCAGCGGCTTCCCGGAGGGATCGCAGCTGTCCTACCAGTGGTTCGCCAGCGGCGGAGAGTTCGGCGGCCCGATCGACGGTGCGACCTCGGCGACCTACACCGTCACGGATGCAGAGGTCGGCCTGAGCGTCGGCGTCACCGTTCGCGCGACCCTCGACGGCTACACGGACGCCTGGGTCCGCAGCACCAACGTGACCGACGCCGTCACCGCCCCGAAGAAGCCCGCGGCACCGGCCCCCGTCGCCGACTCGTCCGGCCTCCCCGCGTTCCTCGCCGCCCACAGCGTCACCCCGGGCACCCCGCAGTCGGCCGGACTTCCGGCGACGCTCGACCCGTCCAAGCCCTACACGGCGTCGGTGGAGTGGACCGCGCGCGACTCGTTCGTCGACGTCTACCTCTACTCGTCCCCGATCCTGCTCGGCACCTTCCCGGTCGTCGACGGCAAGGTCCAGGTGACCCTGAGCGCCGATGTCCTCGCCAAGCTCGCAGCCGGCACGCACACCCTGGTGCTCACCGGTCAGAGCTCGGGCGCGGTCCAGGCGGTCACGCTGAGCCTCGCGGCCGTCACCACGACCGCGGCGCTCGCCGACACGGGCTCGAACGCGGCCGTCCCGGCGACCATCGCCGGGCTCCTGGTCCTGCTCGGCGCCGCGGGCGTGCTCGTCACGCGTCGTCGCCGCGCCGCCCAGGGGTAGCGCACCTCACCAGCGAACAGCGCAGGCCCCCGCTCCCCGTGAGCGGGGGCCTTCGTCGTGCGCGCCCGGGGAGGGCGGTGGACACGCTGTCGAAGGGTGCTGCCGAAATCGCCAGTGCGTCCATTCGGGAGGCGGGAGCGCCGGCCGTAACATCCCTCCATGCCCGCCAGCGTCGACGCCGAAGAACTGACCGTCCTCGATCGGTTGCGCGACGAGGACGTCGTCATCCTGGGCTACGACTGACCGGTCGCCGGCCGCTCCGCTCCGCCGTCACGCCCCGCCCGTCACATCTCGCCCGTCACGCCCCGCCCTCAGTCCTCGCCCGCGGCGCGACTGCGCCTGAAGGGCCGACGCGCCACCGCGAGCACTCCGGCCAGCGTCCTCGTCAGGCCCGGCACCATCCCCAGCGCCACGGCGGACGCGGCGAGCAGGAGCGCGGCGCACACCGACAGTCCCGCCTGCAGGCCGTCGCGGCCGACGACGACACCGGCGCCCCCGAATGCCACGCCGGTGACGAGTGCGACGCAGAACGTCGCGGACAGGCGCTGCGCGAGCTGGAGGAAGGATGCGGCCAGCCCGTATTCCCCGGGCTGGGCGTGGGCGAGGGTCAGCGCCCGCATGGGCGGCTCGAACGCACCGCTCGCCGCCCCGATCAGCGTCTCGAGCGCGACGACCCCGACGACGAGCGCGAGGGCGTCCGGCAGCCCGCTCAGCGCGACGAGCGCCACGCTGCACACGGTCTGCGCGGCCAGGAAGGCGACGAGCGTCCACCTCCCGAGCAGGTCGTGTAACCGTGAGCTGAGCGCGGAGGTGAGGATGCGCGCCGCCGCGCTGGGGGCGAGCACGAGCGCGACCGCGAGGGCCGGCATCGCGAGCGTCTGGAGCAGGAACACGGTGACGATCGCCGACTGCGCGACCGCCGCCCCGAACCACAGGAGCGCGATCACGCTGCCGCCCGTGAAGCCTCCCGAGCGCAGGAGCGTCGGCGAGAACAGGGGGCGTCTGCCCTGGCGGGCGTAGCGGCGCTCCCACCAGACGAGCGCGAGCGCGCCCAGCGCGACGCCGGCGAGCGCGAGCCCGGTGCGCAGGGGGCCGAGCCCGGGATCGATGACCGGCGCCGTCGCGAACAGCACGACCGCCGCGGTGATCGTGATCCCGACGAGGTCGAGGGAGGGGCGCGCGACGGTGCGCCCGCCGCGCGGCACGAACCGCGCGGCGAGCACCGCCACCGCGAGGATGAACGGCACGTTGATCGCGAGGACGACGCGCCACGCCAGCGACTCCGGCACCACCGCCAGGATCGCGCCGGCGGCGAGCGGTCCGAGGATCGCGGACGCCGACGCGGCCATCCCGTAGGCCGAGAGGGCGCGGATGCGGGCGCGCCCCGTGAAGACGTCCTGGATGACGCCCAGGACCTGCGCGCTGACGACCCCCGCCCCGAAACCCTGCACGGCGCGGCCGGCGATCGCGGTGCCGATGCCGGGCGCGAGGATCGACAGCGCCGCCCCGATCAGGAAGAGCAGGAGGCCGCCGACGAACATCCCGCGCCGCCCGTACGCGTCCCCGAGCCGGCCTCCGGGCACGAGCCCGACGCCGAACGTGAGCGAGTACACGGCGAGGAACCACTGCACCCCGCCCGTCGTCGCGCCGAGCTCGGGGCCGAGCGACGGGATGGTGTAGGTGACGACGGACTGGTCCAGCAGGGTCGCGAAGCCGGCGCCGACGCACGCGGCGAGAGCGAAGCGGTCGCTCGGGGATGCCATGAGCCCGTTCTAGCGGGGGAGGGAGTCGCGGCTCCACGCGCATGACGGCCTGTTGCGGGGCGGGAGGATGAGACGGGTGCTCATCCGGACGCGCGGTTCGGGCTCCGCCGCGCGGTGGCTCGGGCGCCTCGACGAAACGACGGCCGGCTCACCCGAGAAACCGGCCGTCGCCTGCCGGGGATCACGGAGGCGGCCCGCCCCAGCGGTTCGTCTCTCCATCCGGCTGCGCGGCGCCGGACTGCGGCGCCGTGGTCACCGCACACGATAGATCCGCTCGCTGAGAAGTCAACGGAAGACCGTGCGGTCCACTGCGGTGTCGCGAGCGGAGGAGATCCGGCGGCGGTGGCGGCGTGTCGACGGGGAATGGAGGAGATCGCGGCGGGAC
>JAEWDJ010000128.1 GCA_023390155.1 Actinomycetes bacterium
AAGATGGACGAGGTGATCTTCGAGGAGTTCAAGGGCACCGGCAACATGGAGCTCCGCCTGTCGCGCCAGCTGGCCGACAAGCGCATCTTCCCCGCCGTCGACGTCAACGCCTCCGGCACCCGCCGCGAGGAGATGCTGATGGGCCAGGACGAGGTCAAGATCACCTGGAAGCTGCGCCGCGCCCTCGCCGGGCTCGACCAGCAGCAGGCCCTGGAGATCGTGCTCGGCCGCCTCAAGGAGACCTCGAGCAACGTCGAGTTCCTGATGCAGGTGCAGAAGTCGATGCCGCAGCCGGCGAACGGCCACGGCAACGCCCACTCGCACGGTCACGAGAACGACCACCGCTAGCTGAGAGAGTGCCCGTCCGGCGTGCCCTGTACGCGCCGGGCGGGCACTTTTCCGTTCCCGGACGCCGGTCGCGTCCCGGATCCCTCCCGCGAGAAAGTAGCCCCCATGTTCGAATCGGTGAACGGCCTCATCGCCGAGCACGACGACCTCCAGCAGCAGCTGTCCGACCCGGACCTGCACAGCGACCCGGTCCGCTCGAAGAAGGTGAACCGTCGCTACGCGGAGCTCTCGCGCATCGTCGCGTCGTACAACGAGTGGAAGCAGCTCTCCGACGACCTGGAGGCCGCGCGCGAGCTCGCCGCGGAGGACGCCGCGTTCGCCGAGGAGATCCCGGGACTCGAGCAGAGTGTGGAGGAGTCGGGGGAGAAGCTGCGCCGCCTGCTCATCCCTCGCGACCCCAACGACAGCCGCGACGTGATCATGGAGATCAAGATGGGCGAGGGCGGCGCGGAGTCCGCGCTGTTCGCCGGCGACCTCCTGCGCATGTACCTCCACTACGCCGACTCCCGCCGCTGGAAGGCCGAGATCATCGAGCAGACCTCGAGCGATCTGGGCGGGATCAAGGACGTGCAGGTCGCGTTCAAGGGCACCTCGAGCGATCCGGCGGAGGGCGTGTGGGCGCACCTCAAGTACGAGGGCGGCGTGCACCGCGTGCAGCGCGTTCCCGCCACCGAGTCGCAGGGGCGCATCCACACCTCCGCCGCCGGCGTGCTCGTCTTCCCCGAGGTGGACGAGCCGGAGGAGGTCGACATCAACCCCAACGACCTCAAGATCGACGTGTTCCGCTCCTCCGGTCCCGGCGGTCAGTCGGTCAACACGACCGACTCGGCGGTGCGCATCACCCACGTGCCCACCGGCATCGTCGTCTCGATGCAGAACGAGAAGAGCCAGCTGCAGAACCGCGAGGCGGCCATGCGCGTGCTGCGCGCCCGGCTCCTCGCCAAGCAGCAGGAGGA
Organism: Actinomycetes bacterium; assembly: GCA_023390155.1. Classification (GTDB taxonomy): domain Bacteria; phylum Actinomycetota; class Actinomycetes; order Actinomycetales; family Microbacteriaceae; genus Leifsonia. The sequence continues at coordinate 1,305 of JAEWDJ010000128.1, forward strand.
GGCCGACGCGGAGGCGGCGGAGTTCCGCAAGGGGCAGATCCGCACCATGGACCGCTCGGAGCGCATCCGCACGTACAACTTCCCGGAGAACCGGATCGCGGACCACCGCACCGGTTATAAGGCCTACAACCTCGACGCCGTCATGAACGGCGCCCTCGACCCCGTCATCGAGTCCAACATCCTCGCCGACGAGGAATCCCGCCTAGCCGACCTGGCCAACGACTGACCCCGACCCCCCCGAACCCCGAACCGCCGAGTACGCAGGGAATCCGTGTACTCGGCGGCCCGTCAGATGTAGAGGGCGGGGTCGAGCCAGTCGTCGCCGGCGATCTGCTCGTGGCCGGATCGCGGGCGGATGCGGGCGGGGACGCCGGTGAGGACGGAGTCCGCCGGGGCGTCCTTGGTGACGACGGCGTTGGCGCCGATGACGCTGCGCTCGCCGATCGTGATGGCGCCGAGCACCTTGGCGCCCGCGCCGACGGTCACGCCGTCGTGGATGGTCGGGTGGCGCTTGCCGTGACCGCTCCCGCGACCGCCGAGGGTCACGCCGTGGTAGAGCATGACGTCGTCGCCGATCCACGTCGTCTCGCCGATCACGACGCCCATGCCGTGGTCGATGAAGAAGCGGCGGCCGATGCGCGCGCCGGGGTGGATCTCGATCCCGGTGAGGAACCGCGCGAACTGCGAGAGGAGGCGGGCGGGCGTCAGCAGCCCGGCCCGCCACATCCGGTGTGCGACGCGGTACGCCCAGACCGCGTGGAGCCCCGAGTACGCCAGTGCGACCTCGGTGGTGCCCCGCGCGGCCGGGTCGTGCCGGCGTGCGTTGCGGACGTCCTCCCGCATTCGAGCGAAGGGCACCGTCAGTCCAGCAGGTCCGCCCAGAGAGCGGTGGAGATGTACCGCTCGCCGGTGTCGCAGACGATCGCGACGATGGTCTTGCCGGCGTTCTCGGGACGCTTCGCGAGCTGCAGGGCGGCCCAGACGATCGCGCCCGAGGAGATCCCGGCGAGGATGCCCTCCTCGCTGGCGAGGCGCTTGGCGACGTCGAGCGCGTCCTCGAACGAGGCGTCGACGACCTCGTCGTAGACCGTCGTGTCGAGGATCTCGGGCACGAAGTTGGCGCCGATGCCCTGGATCTTGTGCGGGCCGGGCTTGCCGCCGTTGAGGATGGGGGAGTCGATCGGCTCGACCGCCACGACCTTCACCTCGGGCTTGCGCTCCTTGAGCACCTGGCCGACGCCGGTGATGGTGCCGCCGGTGCCGACGCCCGCCACGAACACGTCGACTTCGCCGGCGGTGTCGGCCCAGATCTCCTCGGCCGTGGTAGCACGGTGGATGGCCGGGTTGGCGGCGTTGGCGAACTGCTGGGCCCAGATGGCGTTCTCGGTGGTGGCGACGATCTCCTGGGCCTTCTCGACCGCGCCGCGCATGCCGTCGGGGCCGGGGGTGAGGACGATCTCGGCGCCGAACGCGCGCAGGAGCACGCGGCGCTCCTTGCTCATGGTCTCGGGCATGGTGAGGATCACCTTGTAGCCGCGGGCCGCGCCGACCATCGCGAGCGCGATGCCGGTGTTGCCGCTCGTGCCCTCGACGATGGTGCCACCGGGGCGGAGCGCGCCGGCCTTCTCTGCGGCGTCGACGATGGCGACGCCGATGCGGTCCTTGACGCTGCCGGCGGGGTTGTCGAACTCGAGCTTGACGAGCACGGTCGCGCCGGTTCCCTCGGCGAGCCGGTTGAGCCGGACGAGTGGCGTGCGGCCGACGGTCTCGGTGACGTCGGCGTAGATGTGACCCTGAACCTGATCTGACATGGCCTCTTCCTCGTGGCGGGGTTTTCTCATGCGGAGAGTGGACGGGTGAGCGTGTCCCACTCTAAACCGCGCGGGTGTCCGCCCCGTGCGTGTGACGGGCGCGGGAGTGGGCGCGGGAGCGCCGGCCAGGCGGCGACGGCAGGGGGAGGGTTGGCCAGGGGGAAGGTTGGTCAGGGGGAAGGTTGGCCGGGGGGAAGGTTGGCCAGGGGGAGGATAGGCTCTGTGGGCGATGCCTCCCGAAACCCCCGCCTCCGAGCCTTCCGGCCTCCCCGAGCCGTCCGATCTCTCCGCTCCCTCCGGCCCGCCGACCGTCCGCGACGTGCGCGACCGGGTGGCCGCCGTGCTGACCCGCGCGGGCGTGCCCGACCCGGAGGTGGACGCCGAGCTGCTGATCGGCCACGTGCTCGACGTGAGCCGCGGTCGCGTGCAGGCGCTCACGGTGCTGGGCTCCGAGGTGGAACCCGCCCAGGTCGAGCAGATCCGGGAGCTGACGGAGCGTCGCGCGGCGCGCGAGCCGCTGCAGCACATCACCGGGCGGGCCGCGTTCCGCTCGCTCGAGCTCGCGGTCGGGCCCGGGGTGTTCGTGCCGCGGCCCGAGACGGAACAGGTCGCGCAGTTCGCCATCGACGCCCTGCGGTCGGTCGCCGCGCCGGAGCCGGTCGCCGTCGACCTGGGGACCGGCAGCGGGGCGATCGCCCTGGCCCTCGCGACGGAGGTGCCGCACGCCCGCGTCTTCGCGGTGGAGAACTCGCCCGAGGCGTTCATCTGGACGCGGCGGAACGTCGACGCGTCCGGGGTCGAGAACCTCCGCCCGGTGTTCATCGACCTGGCGGACGCCCTGCCGGAGCTCGACGGCACGGTGGACGTCGTGATCTCCAACCCGCCCTATGTGCCGGATGCAGCCATTCCGCGCGATCCGGAGGTGCGGCTGTTCGACCCGGCGGCAGCGCTCTACGGTGGGGAGGACGGGCTCGACGTGATCCGCGTCATCTCCCGCGTGGCCCAGCGGCTGCTGCGCCCGGGCGGCACGCTCGTCCTGGAGCACGGGGAGCTGCAGGGGGCGGCCATCCGCGAGTTGCTGACCGCCGACGGCTGGCGTGCCGCGGCGACGCACCGGGATCTCACCACCCGCGACCGCGCGACCACCGCACTGCGCTGACGGAGGTCCGGGCGAACGGTCAGCGCGCGCGCTTCTCGGCTTCCCTGGCGGCCTTCTCCGCGTCGCGCTGCTGCCGCTCCCGCGCGCGGTCGATGGCCTCGCGTTCGCGCTTGCGCGCCTCCCGGAGCGCCTTCTCGGCCTCCCGCCGCTGCTTGACCGCCTCGCGCACGGCCTTGTCGCCGGGGATCGGCTCTGCCCGCTCGGTCGACGCGACGACCTGCTCCCCGGCGGCCCGGGCGGTGACGTAGCGCTCGATGCCGTCGAGGATGCGCTCCAGGCCGAAGGCGAAGTCGTCCTGCCCGTCGGAGCCGTCGTCCACGTACCCGCCGGCCGCGACGAGCGGTGCCAGGTGCGGGAACCGCTCCGGTGTGACGAGCTCCGCGAGCGCGGCGACGAAGGCCTCGCCGTGCTGCGGCGGGGCCTCGGCGGCGCGGGAGCGGCGCACGTCCCGCTCGACGATGCCGGTGGCCCGTGCGTACGAGGAGAGCAGCAGGGCGACCGACATCTTCTCGCCGTCGGTCAGCGGCAGCCCCCGCATCTCGCGCAGGCCCCAGTCGAGCACGGCGAGGTTGTTCGGCATGAGGGGGACCCCGCCGATCGGGATGTCGGGGAACCAGGGGTGCGCCTCGATGACGTGGATGGTCGCCATCGCCCAGGCGCGCAGCCCCTGCCGCCAGTCGTGCGGGGCGCCGTCGTCCTCGGGCGGGATGGGGACGTCGCAGACCGCGTCCTGCATCAGGGCGAGCACGTCGTCCTTGCTGGTGACGTAGCGGTACAGCGACATGGTCGTGAAGCCGAGGTCGGCGGCGATGCGGCTCATCGACACGGCGGGGAGGCCGTCGGCGTCCGCGATCGAGATCGCCGTCTCCACGATGCGCTCGATGCTCAGCTCGCGCTTGGGGCCTCGCTGCGGGCGCTCGGCGACGCCCCAGCTCAGGGCGACGGCCCGGGGGAGCGCGTCCTCGACAGCATCGGCCATGTGCTCCGCCTTTCTCGTTGACAACCATCCTAGAACTGTGTATCACTTAAACGAAACCGTATGCGACATAAACAGTTTGGTGGATACACAGAAAGGGAACGCCATGACGACACTCGCGATCGAGACCGCGGGACTGCGCAAGTCCTTCGGCTCGCAGGCCGTGCTCGACGGCCTGGACCTGGCCGTGGAGGCCGGTTCGGTCTTCGCACTGCTCGGCCCGAACGGAGCAGGCAAGACCACGCTCATCTCCATCCTCTCGACGCTCGTCGCCCCGGACGGCGGCACCGCGACGGTCTGCGGCCACGACGTGGTCGACGACCCGGATGGCGTCCGGTCGGCGATCAGCCTGACCGGACAATCCGCCGCCGTGGACGGCGTGCTGACGGGGGAGGAGAACCTGCGGATGATGGCGCGGCTCTCCGGCTACTCCGCCGGCGGAGCGCGCACGCGCGCCGCCGAGCTGCTCGAGCGCTTCGACCTCGTCGAGGCCGCCGGCAAGCGCGTCGCCGCCTACTCCGGCGGCATGCGCCGCCGCCTCGACCTGGCGCTGAGCCTCGTCGCCACGCCGCCGGTCATCTTCCTGGACGAGCCGACCACGGGCCTCGACACCCGCAGCCGTCAGGCGCTCTGGGACATCATCGGGGGCCTCGCCCGCGGCGGCACGACCATCCTGCTCACCACCCAGTACCTGGAGGAGGCGGACCAGCTCGCCGACTGCGTCGCCGTGCTCGACCACGGCGCGATCGTCGCCTCCGGCACGGCCGCCGAGCTCAAGGCGCGCGTCGGCGGCGAGGTGGTCGAGCTCCGCGGCCCGGACGACGCCGTGCTCCGCGAGCTGCCAACGGACGGCAGCATCGACGGCCTCCGCGCCGCGATCGACGAACTGGACGTCCTCGCCCTCCCCGGCGCGTCGGTCGGCATCCGCAAGCCGAGCCTCGACGACGCCTTCCTCGCCCTGACCGGTTCCACCGCTCCGAAGGAGGTCGCGCGATGACCGCGCTCGCACCCGCCCGCTCCACCGTCAGCCCGCTCACCAGCACGTCCGTCTTCATCGGCCGCAGCATCCGCCACTCGCTGCGCAACGTGGAGGCCCTGACGATGGCCGTCGTCCTGCCGGTGATGCTGATGCTGCTCTTCACCTTCGTCTTCGGCGGCGCGCTCGACGCCGGGGGCGGCTACGTCGACTACGTTGTGCCGGGCATCATCCTCCTCTGCGCGGGCTTCGGCGCGTCGAGCACGGCTGTCGACGTCGCCGAGGACATGAGCAACGGGATCGTCGACCGGTTCCGCACGATGCCGTTGCGCTCGCGCGGCGTGATCACGGGGCACGTGGTCGCGAGCCTGGTCCGCAACCTGGTCGCGACGGGCGTGGTCATCGGGGTGGCGCTGCTCGTCGGCTTCCGCCCCACCGCCGGGCCGGCCGAGTGGATCGCGACGCTCGCGGTCGTCGCCCTGTTCATCCTCGCGATCACCTGGCTCTACGCCGGCCTCGGGCTCGCGGCGAAGAACCCGACCGCGGCCAGCGGCTACGGCTTCGCGCTGCTCTTCCTGCCCTACCTGTCGAGCGCCTTCGTGCCGACCGACACGATGCCGGAGTGGCTGCAGTGGGTGGCCGAGAACCAGCCGATCACGCCGATCATCGAGACGATCCGCGCGTTCCTGTTCGGCGCGGATCCGGGCTCCGACCTCTGGTGGGCGCTCGGCTGGTGCGCGGCGATCATCGCGGGGGCCTACGTCTGGGCCGCGTGGCTGTTCCGGCGCAAGGCGGGGCGCCGCTGAACGGCTGGCGCCGCTGAACGACCCGCGCCGCTGAACGACCCGCGCCGCTAGGCGGCCAGTCCCGCGGCCAGCTCGACGGCGTCGAGCAGGCCGTCGGGCGTGCGGAACAGGTGCGCGCGGATCCCGAGCGCCGCCGCCGACTCGACGTTCTCGACCATGTCGTCCGCGAAGAACGTCTCCGCCGGGGTCGCGCCGTAGCGCTCGAGCACCCGCTCGTAGACGACCGGATCCGGTTTGCGGGCGCCATAGTCGGAGGACGCCCGCAGGTGCTCGATGCCGAGGATCGGCACGAGCTCGGGAGCGAGGCGGCTCAGCCGGCGCGCGACGAGCGGGCCGTTGTTCGTCAGGAGGGTCGCGGTGCCGAGCTCCTGGGCGCGCTCCACCGCGCGCAGCGAGGTCGGCCACGGGGTCATCGCGTCGCCACGGATGCGCAGGAAGTCCTCCTCCGACAGCGGCACCCGCAGGGCGGTGCAGAGCGCGTCGAGGTACTCGGCCTCGTCGGCGAAGGCGCCGGCCTCGGCCGCCCACTCACCCTCGTGGTGCCACCACCGCTCGCGCAGCTGCGCCAGGCTGAGGCCGGTGTGCTGCGACATCGCGGCCATGCGGCGGCGCCAGTCGTACTCGTAGAGCACGTTGTCCATGTCGAAGACGAACAGCACCGCTCAGCGCTCCCGCTCGGCGAAGGCGTGGATGGCGTCGCGCAGGGCCTCCGTGTCGAACGAGCCGTCCTCGCGCTTGGTGAAGTGGTGGGCGTGCATCCCGGCCGCGCGCGCACCCTCCACGTTCGGCAGGGAGTCGTCGAACAGGATGGCGTTCTGCGGCTCGACGCCGAACCGGCCCAGGGCGCGGGTGTAGATCCGCCGTTCCGGCTTGCGCGCGCCGAGGACCGCCGACACGAGGTCGTTGTCCTGCAGCACGTCCACGATCTCGGGCGTGAGCACCGGCAGCGAGTCCTTGAACGGGATGGGGTTGTTCGAGAGCAGGGAGACGGTGCCGAGCGTCGCGGCCTCGTGCAGCGCGGCGATGGAGCCCGGGATGGGCGTCATCGCGGCCTTGCGGGCCTCCTGCCACTGGGCGAGGGTCAGCCGGGCGCCGGTCACGTCGGCGAACGCCTCGAGGTACTCCTCGCTGGTCGCGTACTCGCCGATCTCGGCGGCCCGCTCGTGCCCGCCCGCCCACCAGGCGGAGGCCAGCCGGTACTGACTCACGCCTCCCAGCGCGGCCAGCCGGGGCAGGCGCTTGTGGAAGTCGTAGTCGTAGAGCGTCTTGTCGCAGTCGAAGAAGTAGACGTCCATCGTTACCAGTATCGACCGTGAACGCAGGGAACCTTGCAGCGGCTCAACTATCATGGGTGCCGTCATGGCACCCATCTACGACTGCTCGGTCGACTCCGAGCTCCTCTCCGGCATGCGTCTGGCCCGTTCGGCCATCGGGCGCGGCGAACTCGTCGTCATCCCCACCGACACCGTCTACGGCGTCGCTGCGGACGCCTTCTCGCCCGCCGCGGTGCAGCGGCTGCTCGACGCGAAGGGCCGCGGCCGCCAGTCGCCGCCGCCCGTCCTGGTCCCCGGCGTGCCCACGCTCGCCGCCCTCGCCGAGTCCGTCCCGCCCGAGGTCGAGAAGCTCGTCGAGGCCTTCTGGCCCGGCGGCCTCACCATCGTCCTGCCCGCGGCGCCCTCGCTGGTCTGGGATCTGGGAGAGACCCGCGGCACGGTCGCCCTGCGCATGCCGCAGGACACGATCGCCCTCGAGCTCCTGTCCGAGACCGGCCCGCTCGCCGTCTCGTCGGCCAACCTGACCGGCCGTCCCGCCGCCCGCACCGCCGCGGAGGCGGAGGCCATGCTCGGCGACTCGGTCGCGGTCTACCTCGACGGGGGAGAGGCGGGCTCCGGCTACGACCGCGTGGAGGGCAAGGACTCCTCCTCGACGATCGTGGACGCGACCGCCCTCGCCGCCGGCGCCGGCAAGCTGCGCATCCTCCGCCACGGCGTCCTCTCGTCCGCGCAGCTGCGGGAGGTCGTCGGCGACGCCCTCGAGCCCGACGAGGCGCCGGCGGACGCAGCCACGGACAGCTGAGCCGTGACCCTCCTCCTCGCCCTCGCCCTGATCTCGGCCGTCATCACCTTCGGGATGTCGCTCGTGGTCTACAAGCTGAGCCTGAAGTACCGGCTCTACCCCAAGATCCGCGAACGGGACGTGCACACGCGCCCGACCCCGCGGCTGGGCGGGATCGCGATGTTCCTCGGCATCCTCGTCGCCATCGGCGTCTCCTGGGCGCTCTCCAGCCAGTTCGGGGTGCTGTCGCTGATCTTCTCCGACAGCGGGCCCATCCTGGCGATCCTGGGCGCGAGCCTGCTGATCGTCGTCATCGGCGTGGCCGACGACATCTGGGACCTCGACTGGATGACGAAGCTCGCCGGGCAGTTCGTCGCCGCGGGGCTCATCGGCTGGCTGGGCGGGGTGCAGATCCTGTCCCTGCCGATCGGCGGGCTCACGGTCGGCTCGCCGATAATGAGCATCGTCATCACGCTCTTCGCGATCGTGCTCGTCATGAACGCGATCAACTTCATCGACGGGCTCGACGGCCTGGTCGCGGGCGTCGCGCTCATCGCCAACGGCACCTTCCTCGTCTACACCTACCTGCTGCAGCGCGAGATCAGCCCCCAGAACTACTTCAGCATGGCGGGCGTCATCGCGGCGATCCTGGTCGGCGCGTGCGCCGGCTTCCTGCCGCTCAACTGGCATCCGGCGAAGATGTTCATGGGCGACGCCGGAGCCCTGCTCATCGGCCTGCTGATGGCCACCTCCGCCATCTCCGTGACCGGCACCATCAACCCGGAGACGCTGCAGACCCTCGTGCGCTCGTCGCTGGTGCCGGCGTTCATCCCGATCATCCTGCCGTTCGCCGTGCTGATCATCCCGCTGCTCGACTTCGGGCTCGCCGTCGTGCGCCGGCTGCGGGCGGGCAAGTCGCCGTTCAGCGCCGACCGCAAGCACCTGCACCACCGGCTGCTCGACATGGGCCACTCCCACCTTCACGCCGTGCTGATCTTCTACGCGTGGACGGCCGTCGTCTCGATCGGGTCGCTGCTGTTCTTCTTCGACCCGTACTGGATCGCGATCGTCTTCCTCGCCATCGGCCTCGTCGTCTGCACGGTCTTCACCCTGGCGCCGCTCAGCCGGCGCAAGGTCACGGAGGCCGCGGCGGAGCTCGCCCCCGCCGGCACGCCCGAGGCGGAGGAGACCGCCCGGTTCGACCAGCTCGACGCCGCCAGCGAGCGGCACCCGTACTCCGACCCGACGCCCGCCGTCGGATCGTCAGCCCCCACCCCCGAGGAGTCCCGATGACCGACGAGCACGGCGGCGCGAAGCCCGCCCCCCGGCCGGCCCAGCCCACGTCCACCCCCGTGCTGAAGGACGTGCTGCGCTACGGCCTGATCCTCGCCGGAGCCATCGCCATCGTCGGCGCGCTCCTCGGCGGCATCTTCGCCGGCTGGATCGGCGTGACCAGCGCCCTGATCGGCACCCTGATCGCGGCGGTCTTCCTCAGCATCACCGCGCTCAGCATCCTGATCGCCAACCGCTTCATCGGCTCCGACCTGTTCGTCGGCCTCTTCTTCGGCATCGTGCTGGGCGGCTGGATCGTCAAGTTCGTGCTCTTCCTGATCCTCGCGATCGTCCTGCGCGACCAGCCGTGGATCAACCCGACCGTGCTGTTCCTGAGCCTCATCGCCGGCGTGATCGGATCGCTCGTCGTGGACATGATCGTGGTGTTCCGATCCCGTGTCCCCTACGTCAGCGATGTGACGCTGCCGGGGGAGAAGCACTGAGCCGTATCCGATTCGTTACGCTGCGAAAACTCTTGTAGAGTTGTCAGTGATCCCCCACCCGAACGCGCTTACACGCTTCACCGGCGCGAGTTCCCGGGTGTTCCCATGTTCGTCGTCGCGAGGGCCCTCGGCTCGACGCCCCGAAACAGGAGATAGCGCTGTTAGCTAACGCTGTGAACCTGCTGGTCCAGGCCGCAAGCTCCGATGATGGAAGCTTCCAAGGCCCCTCGATCAACGAGTTCTTCCCCCCGACCCTGTTCACCATCGGTGGTCTCGAGTTCAACCGCATCATCGTGGTCCGACTCATCGCGCTGGTCGTCCTGCTGCTGGTCTTCTGGCTCGGCACGCGCAAGATGCGGATCGTCCCCGGACGCTTCCAGTCGGTCGTCGAGATGGGGCTGGACTTCGTCCGCGTCAACATCGCGGAGGACCTCCTCGGCAAGAAGGACGGCCGCCGGTTCCTGCCGCTGCTGACCACCATCTTCTTCATGGTGCTGTTCTTCAACCTGACGGGCATCATCCCCTTCCTCAACATCGCGGGCACGTCCGTGATCGCGCTCCCGCTGCTGCTGGCCGTCGTCGCCTACGTCGCGTTCATCTACGCCGGCATCAAGAAGAGCCCGAAGAACTTCTTCAAGAACGCGCTCTTCCCGCCCGGGGTGCCGGTCTTCCTCTACATCATCGTGACGCCGATCGAGTTCATCTCGACCTTCGTCCTGCGTCCGATCACGCTGACGCTCCGACTCCTGATGAACATGGTCGTCGGGCACCTCCTGCTCGTCCTCTTCTTCACGGCCACCGCCTGGTTCCTCTTCGAGGCCGGCGGCTGGTGGTCGCTCTTCGGCGTCGGGACCTTCGCGTTCGGCTTCGCCTTCAGCCTCTTCGAGATCCTGGTCGCAGTACTCCAGGCCTACGTCTTCGCACTGCTCACGGCTGTCTACATCCAGCTCGCAGTCGCCGAGGAACACTAAGAACGGTCCGCGCAACCGCTCGGATCGCCATCACGGAAGGAAACACATAACGTGGACATCGCTGCTATCAACGGCAACATCGCCACCGTCGGTTACGGCCTCGCGGCCATCGGCCCGGCCATCGGCGTCGGCATCGTCGTCGGCAAGACCATCGAGGGCGTCGCCCGTCAGCCCGAGCTGGCCGGCCGTCTCCAGGTCCTGATGTACATCGGTATCGCGTTCACCGAGGCGCTCGCCTTCATCGGTATCGCGACCTACTTCATCTTCCAGTAAGTCCTCTTTATCCCATCCCGTAAGGAGGAACGATGCTCAACAGCGTCGTGATCGCCGCGACGGAGGAGCAGCACAACCCGCTCATCCCCGCGTGGCCTGACATCATCGGGTCGCTGATCTGCTTCATCATCATCCTGTTCTTCTTCTGGAAGCTCGTGCTCCCGCGCATGAAGAAGCTCCTGGACGAGCGGGCAGAGGCGATCGAGGGCAACATCGCGAAGGCCGACGAGGCCCAGCACAAGGCCGAGGCGCTGCTCGAGGAGTACACCGCACAGCTCGCCGACGCCCGTGCCGAGGCCGCGAAGATCCGCGAGACGGCCCGCACCGACGGTCAGAAGATCGTCGCCGAGGCCAAGGACACCGCCACGGCCGAGGCCGCCCGCGTCACCGCGACGGCCCAGGCTCAGATCGAG
>JAEWDJ010000443.1 GCA_023390155.1 Actinomycetes bacterium
GGCCGTCCGCGCGTCGTACGGCCGGCTGGTGGCCCTCCTCGCCTCCTCCACGGGGGACCTCGCCCTCGCCGAGGACTGCCTCGCGGACGCACTCGAACGTGCCCTGCGGGTGTGGCCGGACACCCGGGTCCCCGACAACCCGGAAGGATGGCTGCTCACCGTGGCCCGCAATCGGATGCGCGATGCGCTCGGCTCGGCGGCGCACCGCCGCAACACGCCCCTGGAGGAGGGGGCCGTGGAGGCGGACGAGGCGGCGGCCGAGTCGGTGGAGCGCGCCCGGCTCGACGTCGGCGCGATCATCGAGCGGAGCGACGCCATCCCGGACAAGCGGCTGGAGCTCCTGTTCGCCTGCGCGCACCCCGCCATCGAGCCGGGCATCCGGACGCCCCTGATGCTGCAGACCGTCCTCGGCTTCGACGCCGCGCGGGTCGCCGAGGCGTTCGACGCCACACCGGCCTCGATGGCCCAGCGCCTGGTGCGGGCCAAGCGGAAGATCCGCGACGCCGGCATCCCGTTCACCGTCCCGACCCGTGCGGACATGCCGAGCCGGACGACCGCCGTCCTCGAAGCGATCTACGGCGCCTACTCCCTCGACTGGCTCGACCGCCACGACGAGCCCCGCCTCGCGCTGGCCGACGAGGCCCGGTGGCTCGCCGTGCTCACGGCGACGCTCCTCGAGACCGATGCGGAGGCCTGGGGCCTGGCGGCTCTGCTCACGCTCGCGCAGTCCCGCGCCCCCGCCCGCGCCGTGCACCCGTGGCCGCCGCTCGACGAGCAGGACACCGCCCTCTGGGACACCCGGCTGATCGCCGAGGGGGAGGCGCTGCTGCACCGGGCGGCGGGGCTCAGCCGACCGCTGCAGGGCGGGATGCCCGGCCGGTTCCAGCTGGAGGCCGCCATCCAGTCCGTGCACTGCGATCGGGCGCGGACGGGCACCGTGGACCACGACGCCCTGCGTGTCCTCTACCGGGGCCTCGCCCGGGTCGCCCCCACGCGCGGAGCCCTGGCCGCCCTGGCGGTCGTCGAGGGCCGGGGGAGCGGGCAGCGCCCGGGCTGAGCCGCCGGGCGGCGAGCACGCCGTCAGCGCAGGTCGTGGTCCTCGAACACGAGCGACGTCTTCGTGTCGCGCACCGACGGGATGCTCGTCAGCTCCTCCAGGATCACCCGCCGCAGATCCTCGTTGTCCCGCGCCCGCACGAGCAGGATGACGTCGAAGTCCCCGCCGACCAGGGCGAAGTGCTCCACCTCGGGGATGGCGCCCAGCGTGTCCCGCAGCTCGTGCCACGCCGACTGGTCCACCCGCATCGTCACGTAGGCGGAGGAGGCGCGACCCGACTTGCGCGGGTCGACCTTGGCGGTGAATCCGGTGATCACCCCCTCGTCGACCAGCCGGGCGACGCGGGCGTACGCATTGGCCCGCGAGACGTGCGCCGACTCGGCCACCGCCGTGATGGAGGCGCGGCCGTCGCTGCGCAGGGCGTCCAGGATACGTACGTCGATGTCGTCCATGGTGGGAGACATCCTGCCACGCGGGCGTGCATCTGCGCACCGTTCGTCTCGATACGCGGCGACCGGTGGCGCAGCGGGTCCAGTGAAGTCATCCTGAGAGTGAGCGACGTCTTTCGAAGGAGAAACGATGCACTCGGACGATCTGCTGCCCGGCGACACCCCGCTGCGGCTCATCGACGAGGAGGGCTCGGGCCACCCGCACGAGCACCACCCGTTCCCGTCCCCCGAGCGGCTGCTCGAGGGCTACCGGCACCTCGTGCTCGGCCGCCGCCTCAACGAGCAGGCCGACGCCCTCGTGCGCCAGGGCCGGCTCGCGGTCTACCCGTCGTCGCACGGCCAGGAGGCCGCGGAGGTCGCGGCCGCGCTGGTGCTCGCCGAGCAGGACTGGCTGTTCCCCACCTACCGCGACACCGTCGCCGTGGTCTCCCGCGGCGTCGACCCGTACGAGGCGCTGTTGATGCTGCGCGGCGACTGGCACTCCGGCTACGACCCCCACGAGCACAACGTCGCCCCGCAGGCGACCCCGCTCGCGACCCAGCTGCTGCACGCGGTCGGCTTCGCCCACGCCGCCCGGCTGCGCGGGGAGGACACCGTCGTGCTCGCCCTCTGCGGCGACGGCGCCACCAGCGAGGGCGACTTCCACGAGGCGCTCAACTTCGCGGCAGTGTTCCACCTTCCCGTCGTCTTCCTCGTGCAGAACAACGGCTACGCGATCTCGGTCCCGCTCAGCCGGCAGACGGCGGCCCCCAGCCTCGCCCACAAGGGCATCGGGTACGGGATGCGCGGCCGGCGGGTGGACGGCAACGACCTAGCCGCCCTTCTCGCCGTGCTCGGCGAGGCCGTGGGCGAGGCCCGCGAGGGCGGCGGCCCGACCCTGGTCGAGGCCGTGACCTACCGCGTCAAGCCGCACACCAACGCCGACGACGCCACCCGCTACCGCACCGCGGAGGAGGTCGAGCCGTGGCTCGCCCGCGACCCGCTCCTGCGGCTGCGCACCTGGCTGCGGAACCAGGGGATGCTCACGGAGGGCGACGACGCCGAGGCGCACGCCCACGCCGAGAGCGTCGCCGCGCGCGTCCGGGCGCAGATCGTGGAGGAGGCGCAGCCGCATCCCGAGGACCTCTTCGCCTACGTCTACGCCACGCCCACCCCGCAGCTGCGCGAGCAGGCGCAGCAGCTCGCCGCCGAGGAGGCCGCCCGATGACGCTCACGCACGACGCCCCCGCCGACCACTCGGCCGCCTCCACCGCGACGACCCTCACCATGGCGCAGGCCCTCAACCGGGCCCTCGCCGACGAGCTGGCCGCCGACCCGGCCGTCCTCGTCTTCGGGGAGGACGTCGGCCCCCTCGGCGGCGTCTTCCGCATCACCGATGGCCTCACCGCCCGCTTCGGCGAGACCCGCTGCTTCGACACCCCGCTCGCCGAGGCCGGCATCGTCGGCACCGCCGTCGGCATGGCGATGAACGGGATGCGCCCGGTCGTCGAGCTGCAGTTCGACGCGTTCGCCTATCCCGCCTTCGAGCAGATCGTCGACCACGTCGCGAAGATGGGCAACCGCACGCGCGGCCGCGTTCGCCTGCCGATGGTCATCCGCATCCCCTACGCCGGCGGCATCGGGGGAGTGGAGCACCACTCCGACTCGTCCGAGGCCTACTACGCCCACACCCCGGGGCTGACGGTCGTGTCGCCCGCGACGCCGGAGGACGCCTACGGCCTGCTCCGCGCCGCCATACGCCACCCCGACCCGGTCGTGTTCCTCGAGCCGAAGAAGCTCTACTGGACCGCCGGCGAGGTGGACACCGCAGCGCCCCTCCCCGAGATCGGCCGCGCCCGTGTGGCCCGGGAGGGGACCGACGCCACCCTCCTCGCCTACGGGCCGTCCGTTCCGGTCGCGCTCGCCGCGGCGGAGGCTGCCGCCGAGCACGGCCGCAGCATCGGCGTCGTCGACCTGCGTAGCCTCGTGCCGTTCGATGACGAGACGGTGTGCGCCGCCGTCCGCGCCTCCGGCCGGGCCGTCGTGATCGCCGAGGCCCCCGGCTTCGCCAGCATGGCCGCCGAGATCGCGGCGCGGGTCTCCGAGCGCTGCTTCCACCACCTCCTCGCCCCCGTGCGCCGCGTCACCGGGTTCGACACCCCGTTCGCCCCGCCGAAGCTGGAGGCGTACTACCTGCCCGGCGTCGACCGGGTGCTCGACGCCGTCGACAGGCTCCAGTGGGAGGACGCGTGACCGCCCGCGTGTTCGCCCTGCCCGACCTCGGCGAGGGCCTCGCCGACGCCGAGCTCGTGCGCTGGCTCGTCGCCCGCGGCGACACCGTCGCGGTCGATCAGCCGATCGCCGAGGTCGAGACCGCCAAGTCGGTCGTCGAGGTCCCGTCGCCCTTCGCCGGCACGGTCGCCGCCCTCCATGGCGAGGAGGGCGAGACCATCGCCGTCGGCGCCCCGCTGCTCGAGGTGGAGGAGCGACCGGCCGACGAGGACGCCGCGCCCGCCGCGGAGCCGCCCCAGGCGCGGGAGGGCTCCGGCCAGGTCCTCGTCGGCTACGGCACGACCGACGTCTCCACCGCCC
>JAEWDJ010000007.1 GCA_023390155.1 Actinomycetes bacterium
CCCCCCCCCCCCCCCCCCCCCCCCCCCCGACCCGACGGGGACCGGAGCATGCGCTACTACCTGAACAAGGTCGGCTTCTATCTCATCGCCGGATGGATCGCCATCACCCTGAACTTCCTGCTGCCGCGCCTCGTCAAGGGCAGCCCCGTGGACGTCATCCTGGCCAAGACCCAGGGCGTCGCCCCGATGCCGCCCGAGGCCCGGCGCGCGCTCGAGCTGCAGTTCGGCGTCTCGCACGACCCGCTCATCGTGCAGTACGGCGAGTACCTGCACAACATCTTCACCGGCGACTTCGGCCTCTCGGTCAGCTACTACCCCACCCCGGCCATCGACGTGGTCATGCAGGCGCTGCCGTGGACCGTCGGCCTGGTCGGCCTTGCGACGGTCATCAGCTACCTCATCGGGATCGTCTTCGGCTCCTGGCTGGGCTGGCGGCGCGGCACCTGGACCGACGCCCTGCTGCCGGCCTCCACCTTCTTCTCGGCCATCCCCTACTTCTGGCTGGCGCTCGTGCTGGTCTACGTCTTCGGGTCGATCCTGCACTGGTTCCCCGTGAGCGGAGGCTACGACCTGACCATCCCGCCGGGCTTCACGCCCGAGTTCATCGGCTCGGTGGTCCTCTACGGGATGCTGCCGGCCATCACGATCATCCTCGCGTCGGTCTCCGGCCAGCTGCTCGGCACCCGCAACATGATGGTGTCGACCATGGCGGAGGACTACGTGGTCACCGCGCGCGCCAAGGGCCTGCGCCAGAGCCGGGTCTTCGGCTCCTACGCCATGCGGAACGCGCTGCTGCCCTCGGTCGCCGGCTTCGCGATGTCGCTGGGCTTCATCGTCAACGGCTCGGTCGTCACCGAGAGCGTCTTCGGCTACCCGGGCGTCGGCTTCACGCTGCTGACCGCCGTGCAGAACAACGACTATCCGCTGATGCAGGCCCTGTTCCTCATCATCACCCTCGCCGTGCTCGGGGCGAACCTCGTCGTCGACCTCGTCTACGGCTTCATCGACCCCCGCACCCGGCTGGCGAACTAGGAGAGCACCATGAGCTTCACACAGCAAGAACTCGCCGACCCCGACCTGTCGGGCTCCGAGCCGGACGCGGTGCCGCCGCGCACCGGCTTCCTCCGCGCCACCGGGCGCGCCTCCGGCCGTCGCCGCGCCTCCCGCGGCTGGAAGTTCTGGGTCGGGATCGGGGTGTGCGCGTTCTTCGCGGTCGTCGCCCTGGTCGCGCCCGTCCTCGTGCCGAACCCGAACCAGTCCAGCCCGGTCGGGCTGCAGCCGCCGAGCGCGGACCACTGGTTCGGCACCACCAACATCGGCCAGGACGTCTTCGGCCAGGTCGTCGCCGGCACGACCGGCTCCGTCGTGATCGGCGTCGTCGCCGGCGCCATCACCGTCATCCTCTCGATGATCTTCGGCGTCGGCGGCGCCTTCCTCGGCGGGTTCTGGGACAACGCGTCGTCGCTCGTCAGCAACGTCTTCCTGGTCATCCCCGGCCTGCCGCTGCTCATCATCGTGACGGACTATGTGGAGTCGCGCGACATCGTCGTCATCGCGGTCGTCATCGCCCTCGTCTCGTGGGCGGGCGCCGCCCGCGTGCTGCGCGCGCAGACGCTCTCGGTGCGCTCGCGCGACTACGTCGACGCCGCCCGCGTCGCCAGCGAGTCGAACTGGCGCATCATGCTGCGCGAGATCCTGCCGAACCTCATGCCGATCATCGCGTCCCAGTTCGTCTTCGGCGCGCTCGGCGCCATCCTCGCCGAGGCCGGCCTCTCCTTCCTGGGGCTCGGCGCCCCGGGCGGCAAGAGCTGGGGCAGCATCCTGTTCTTCGCCCAGAACGCCCAGGCCATCACGCTCGGCGCCTGGTGGTGGTTCGTGCCGCCCGGCCTCTGCATCGCCATCCTCGGCGCGGCCCTCGGCCTCATCAACTTCTCCATCGACGAGCGCATCAACCCGCGCCTGCGCACGGCGGCCATCGCCAAGCGCTCCCGCTCCCGGCGCCCGTCCCAGCCGAAGGGAGCCGCCGCATGAGCGAGCCGCTGCTGCGCATCCGCGACCTCACGGTCGACTACGCCACCGACCGGCCGGTGCGAGCCGTCGACGGCGTCTCGCTCGACATCCATCCCGGCGAGATCGTCGGCCTGGCGGGAGAGTCCGGCTGCGGCAAGTCCACCCTCGCCTACACGGTGACCCGGCTGCTCCAGCCGCCCGCGCAGATCAGCGGCGGCACCATCGAGTGGCGGCGGGAGGACGGCGGCACGACCGACATCCTCGGGCTCGACGGCCGAGAACTGCGGGCGTTCCGCTGGCAGGAGATCTCGATGGTGTTCCAGGGCGCGATGAACGCCTTGAACCCCGTGCACCGCATCGGGCCGCAGATCGAGGACGTCTTCCTCGACCACCGCGCCGGGCTCAACCGGTCCGAGCGCCGCGAGCGCGCGGCCGAGCTCCTGCGCACCGTCGGCATCCCGGTCGACCGCCTGCGCAGCTATCCGCACGAGCTGAGCGGTGGGATGCGGCAGCGCGTCATGATCGCGATGGCCCTCGCCCTGCGCCCGCGGCTCATCATCATGGACGAGCCGACCACCGCCCTCGACGTCGTGGTGCAGCGCAACATCCTGGAGGAGATCGACCGTCTCCGCAGCGAGTTCGGCTTCGCGGTGCTGTTCATCACCCACGACCTGGGCCTCCTGCTCGAGATCAGCGACCGCGTCGGCGTCATGCTCTCGGGTCGGCTGGTCGAGGAGAACACCCCGCAGGCCCTGCTCGACGGCGCCGGCCACGACTACACCCGCCACCTGCTGAGCTCTTTCCCGAGCCTGCGCGGCGACACCCCGATCACCGGGACGCGCTACGTCGACCGCGGCCCGGCCGCCGCACGAGAGGAGGCCCGCGCGTGACCACGCTCGAAGCCCTGCACCTGAGCAAGAACTACCAGATCCGCGGCAGCGGCCTGCGCGGCTCCACCCTGCGCGCCGTCGACGACGTGTCGCTGCTGGTGCGCCCCGGCGAGTCCGTCGCCCTGGTCGGCGAGTCCGGCAGCGGAAAGTCCACCATCGCCAAGATGCTGATCCGGCTGGTGGAGCCCACCGCGGGCGACATCACCCTCGACGGCGAGCGCATCGGCACCGGCCGCCGCGCCACGAAGGCCTACCGCGGCCGGGTGCAGATGGTGTTCCAGGACCCGTTCTCGTCCCTCAACCCGTCGCTCCCGATCCGGCACCAGCTCGCGCGGCCGCTGCGCATCCACGGCATCGTGCGCACCCGCGCCGAGGAGGACCGCGAGCTGCACCGCCTGCTCGACTCGGTCAACCTCGGCCCGGCGGCCGAGATCCTCGCGAAGTACCCGCACGAGCTCTCCGGCGGACAGCGGCAGCGCATCGCGATCGCCCGCGCCCTGGCTCCCCGCCCGGAGGTGCTCATCGCCGACGAGCCCGTCTCGATGCTCGACGTCTCCATCCGCCTCGAGATCCTCCAGCTGCTCGACGACCTCAAGCGCGAACGCAACCTCGCCGTGCTCTACATCACGCACGACCTCGCGACGGCCCGCCACTTCTCGACCCAGATCGTCGTCATGCGCCACGGCCGCGTCGTCGAGCGCGGCCCGTCGGGCCAGGTCATCCTCGACCCCGTGCACCCGTACACCCAGCTGCTCGTGCGCGCCGCGCCGGACCCGCACTCCGAGGCCTTCGAGATCGACCCGCAGCGCCACCTCCTGACGCCCGACGTCGTCATCTCCGCGAGCGACCCCGGCCCCGCCGACGGCCGCCACTGGGCGCGCGCATGGGAGGACGACCCCGCGGTGGCGGAGCTGCTGGCGACGGTGTGACCGGTGGCCGGCCGCGGCGCGACCCCTCAGCGCACCCGCGCGAAGTCAGCGCACCCGCGCAAAATTCGTCCGCAGCCGGTACCGCTCGCCCGCGTACGTGATCGTCGACACGAACAGGGGGCGCTCGTCATCGTCGACGGCGACCTGGCGCATGACGAGCACGGGCTTGCCGACCTCGAGGCCGAGATGCTCTGCGACCGCGCCGGTCGTCTCACGGGCCTCGATGGTCGCGTCGGCGCGGAGCGGCTCGACGCCCGCGTCCGCGAGGGCCTCGTAGAAGGAGGCGGTGGCGAAGTCGACCGAGCCGAGCGAGGGGGCGAGGGCGGCCGGCATGCGGGTCACGTCGACCGCGATCGGCACGTCGTCGAGCAGGCGGACGCGCTCCAGGTGGAAGAGCGGGGTGCCCGGCGCCACGGCCAGCTCCTCCGCCTCGTCCAGCGTGGCCGGCTTCGTCTCGGCGCGGAGCACGCGGGAGGTCGCGGCGAGGCCCATGCGGGTCGCGGTCTCGGTGAACGACTCCAGGCTGTTCGGGAAGTCCTTGCCGACCGAGGGCGCCTGGGCGACGTACCACCCGCGGCCGTGGGAGGCGCTCAGCACGCCGTCCTCCACGAGCTGGGTGAGCGCCTTGCGCAGGGTCACGCGCGAGATCGAGAGCTGCTGGCAGAGCTCCCGCTCCGGGGGGAGGCGCATCCCCGGCTTCAGGACCCCCGTGGCGATCTCGTGGTTGATCAGGTTGACCACCTGGATCCACAGTGGCTCGGGGTAGTCGGGCCGGATGGCGGCGACCGCGTTACCCCCGAGCGTCTCCGGCTGCGTCACAGTCGATACCCTCCCCTTGCCGATCGCGTGCCTCATTCATACCACTTGTGACCGGTCAGCCGGCGCAGCCAGCCGGTCGAAGGCGTCGGCCAGGGCCGCGTCGATCCGCTGCGCGTCGGGGTGCTCGTCATGGTGCCGCACGATCCGCCGTGCGCCCTCGGAGAACGGGATGCGCGGCGCGAAGCCGGGGACAAGCCGCCGCAGCTTGGTGGTGTCGAACAGCATCGTGTGCCGGAAGTCGTGCTCGAGCACTTCCCCCCAGCCCGGGATCTCCTCCGCGATCGACGCGCTCGACCGGTGGACGAGCACCGGCTCGCGCGCGCCCGCCGCCCGGGCGAGCTCGAGGTGGATCTGGTCCCAGGTGAGGATGTCGCCGCTCACGACGTTCACGCTCTCCCCGATGGCGTGCCCCTCGCCGAGCAGGGGCACGAACGCGCGGGCGAAGTCGCTGGAGTGCATCAGCGTCCAGAGCGAGGTGCCGTCCCCGTGCACGACGACGGGCTCGCCCGACCGCATCCGCTCGACGGCCGTCCAGCCCGACAGCAGCGGCACGGTCGTCTCGTCGTAGGTGTGGAAGGGGCGCACGATCGTGAGCGGGAAGCCCTGCTCGCGGTGGGCCTCCTCCAGCAGCAGCTCGCAGGCGATCTTGTCGCGCGCATAGCCGAAGACCGGCTGCCGCCGCGGGCTGGACTCGGTGATCGGCAGCAGCGGCACGGGCCGGCCGAACACCGAGCAGGTCGAGATCAGCACGTACTGGCCGGTGCGGTCGCCGAAGTACTCGACGTGCCCGTCGAGGTCGGCCGGGGTGAACGCCACCCAGTTGACGACCGCGTCCCACCGCTCGTCGCCGAGCAGCTCCCGCAGGGCGGCGGGGTCGCGCACGTCGGCCTGCAGCAGGCGGGCGCCCTCCGGCACCGGCCGGCGGGGCGCCGATCGCGTCACGATCGTGAGGTCGGCGCCCGAGGCGACGACCTCCCGGGCGGCGGCGGACCCGATCATCCCGTTGCCGCCGAGGAAGAGGATGCGGCCGCTCATGCGGTCCTCCCGTCGGAGAGTCCGGAGCCGACCAGGTGACGGTACGACTCCTCCAGTGCGTCGAAGGTGTCCACGCTCAGGCGTTCGAGCTCGACGATGTGCCAGCGGAGGCCCGAGCCGGCGCCGAGGATGCCCGGCCAGTCCATCGCGCCCGCTCCGATCGGGACCATCACGTCGTCCTCGTAGCTGACCGCGGGGCCGTCCTTGATGTGGATGAGAAGCGCCCGGTCGCCGAGCTGCGCGAGCACCGCGGCGGGGTCGGCGCCGCCCATGCGGGCCCAGTAGGCGTCCAGCTCGATCACGACGCGCGGGTCGAGCAGGTCGAGCAGGAGGTCGTAGGCGCGGCGTCCGTCGAAGCGGTTCTCGAACTCCGCGAAGTGGTTGTGGTAGCCGATCGCGAGCCCGCGGGCGGCCGCGCGCTCCGCCGCCTCGTTCACCCGTTCCACCCCGGCGGCGATGGCGTCGGGGCTGTCGAACTCCTCGCGCTCCATCGACCAGACGAGGGTCGGAGCGCCGAGGGCCTCCGCCTCGTCCAGCAGGCGGTCCGCCGAGGCTCCCGCCGGGAAGGGCGTGTGCGCGCTGGTGATCACGAGCCCTGCGGCGTCGGCGGCCGCGCGCACGCGCTCGGGGCCGTACTCCTCGACGACCCCGTACGTCTCCACGCCGCGGTAGCCGATCGCGGCGACCCGTGCGAAGGTGCCCTCCAGATCGGTGCGCGCCTGCTCGAGGACCGTGTACCCCATGACGGCGATGGGCGCGCTCACAGCTGCCCCGCCGTCCACTGGAGCGCCCGTCGCACCAGCTCGCGCACCGGCGGCTCGCCCCACGCGCGCAGGTCGTGGCCGAGGGCGAGGTACACGACGCGCCCCTCCCCCACGTGCCGGGCGTACATCACCGGGATCACGGCTCCGTCGGCGCGGTGTCGCTGGGCGAGCACCTGCACGTCGTCGTCCGCGAGCTCGAACTCGTAGTACTCGTCGAACAGCTCGAAGTCGTCCAGGCCCGCCGTGAGGGGATGCTCCCCCACGATCTCGACCGTGTGCCGGCCCTCGTGGTGCCCCGGCCCGTGCGAGAGGTAGCGGTTGCCGAGCAGCTCGAACATCGGGCGATCGGCGGGGTCGATGCCGTCGCCCTCCCAGCCGAGGATGTTGGCGCCGTGGACGCCCACGAGCCCCTTGCCTCCGGCGACCGCCGCGGCGAGCGCCTCCTGCTGCCCGGTCGGGAACTGCCCGCCCGAGGTGTAGAGCAGGTAGGTGTCGGCACCGGCCGTCTCGGGGCGCGGTTCGACGAACCGGTTCATGCCCATCCCGCGCCGGGTCACGAGCCCGGCCTCGATGCCCAGCTGCTGGTACACCTGCGAGGCGGTGAGGAGGTCGTGGTGGATGTCGTCGCCGTTCACGACGACGAGTGCTGATCTGTTTCGGCTCATCTCGTCTTCTCGTTGTCCGCGGCCGCGGGCGGGCCGGTGGTCGCCCGCCCGCCCGCGGAGTGTGGTCGCCTGGTCCCCTGAGCTGGTCAGGAGACCGGCTTCAGCTTCAGCGCCACCACCGGGTTGGGGTAGGGCGCGAAGTAGGGGTTGTCCTCGCTGGGCCAGCCGGTGACCTTCGCGCTGCTCCAGTCGCCGTAGTTGCCCCAGTAGAACATCACGATCATCGGCAGCTGGTCGATCCAGATGCCCTGCAGCTTCTCGAGGATCGCGGCGCGCTCCTCGTCGGTGGTCGCGAGCGGGTACTGGGCGAACAGCTCCTTCGCGACCGGGTCGTTGAAGCGCTCGATGTTCTCGAACGTGGGCGTCGCCTGCCCGAGCGGGTAGTACTTGTTCGGGTTCATCATCGAGTCGTAGATGTTGAACGCGCGCGGGGCGGGTCCGACCGGGTAGCCGATCGTGGACTGGAAGGTGCCGTCGGCGGTGATCTTGTTGATGTCGTTCACCGAGGTGGTGTCGATGTCGAGCTTGATCCCGATGTCCTTCAGCTGCGAGACGAGCACCTGGGCGCGCGCCGCGATGTCGGTGTAGGAGGCGGGGAAGCTGACCGAGAACTCGACCTTCTTGCCGTCCTTCTCGTAGTAGCGGTCCGACCCCTTGGTGTAGCCGGCGTCGGTCAGCTGCTTCTCGGCGGCGGGCTTGTCCTGCTTGAAGACCAGGTCCTTGTACTTCGGGGCGACCTCGCTCTCGAAGGCCGGCATCGGCAGCCCGGTCTGGCTCGTCGCGGGCGGCGAGTCGGTCGCGGCGCCGACCTGGGCGCGGTCGACGCCGAGGCTGATCGCGCGTCGCACGGCGATGTCGCTGAGCGGCCACTTCTCGAGGTTCGGGATCAGGCCGTCCGAACCGACGACCGGGGCCCAGTAGTGGTTGTCCTTGCTCTTGGAGAGGTAGGTCTTCTCGGCGTCGGCGATGTAGGTGCCCGACCAGTCGGCCTGCCCCTGCACCAGCGCGTTGGTCTGGCCCTGGTTGTCCTTGTAGGGGATGAACCGGATGCCGCCGATCTTGGCCGGCTCCTGCCAGTAGTCCTTGTTCGTCTTGAGCACGAAGCTCTGCGGCGAGAAGGTGTCGAGCACGAAGGGGCCGGTGCCCACCGGATCCTTGTCCACGTAGGTGGTCGGGTCGCCGACCTTGGACCAGATGTGCTTGGACACGATCGCGGCCGAGACGAGCGAGGTGAACTTGGTCTCCGACGGAGCCGTGAAGGTCATCACGACCGTCTCCGGGTCGGGGGCGGTGATGCTGTCGAAGTCGACGCCGCCGACGTTGAGGGCGGGGTACTTCTTCAGCATCTCGTACGTGAACACGACGTCGTCGGCGGAGAACTTCTGGCCGTCGGTCCATTTGACGCCCGATTGCAGGTGCAGCGTCAGGGTCTTGTTCTCGTCCGACCACTCCCACGACTTGGCGAGCCACGGGATGTCCTTGCCGATGTCGACGTTGTTGATCTGCACGAGCGGCTCGTAGATGAAGCCGCCGGCGCCCTGGTTGGTGTAGGTCGCGCCCTGCGCCGTGTTCGGCAGGTAGGGGTTGAACGACTGGGTGAGGCTGTCGGACTGGCTCGCGACGTTGAGGATCAGTCCTTCGCCCGAGCTCGACCCGTTCGACGAGCAGGCGGCGAGCGGAACGACGAGCGAGGCGGCCAGCGTCGCGCCGATGAGGGCGCGGCGCACGGACCTTCTGCGATTCATTGCTGGTCTCCCTTGGTTTCGGTTGTAGCTGGAGCGTCTGCGGGGGCCGTGAGGGGCCCGGTGGTGCGGCGGCGGCCGGCGGGGCGCACGGGGCCCAGGCCGTAGGCCGCCGTGTTCTCGGCGCGCCGGCCGGTGGCCTCGGCGTCGTCGGCGTAGAGCCAGCACTTCGCCCACTGGCCGTCGTCGAGGTCGTAGACGGGCGGGGCCTCGGTGCGGCAGCGGTCCATCGCGAACGGGCACCGCGGGTGGAAGCGGCAGCCGGCCGGCGGGTCGATCAGGCTCGGCGGCTGCCCGATGTCGCGGGGGCGCTCGTCGTCGGGTCGCGACGGGTCGGGCGCGGAGGCGATGAGCAGCTGCGTGTAGGGGTGGGCGGCCTTCTGCGTGACGGTCTCGCTCGGGCCCGCCTCCACGAGCTGCCCGGCGTACATCACGCTGGTGTCCTCGGCGAAGTAGCGGGCCGAGGCGATGTCGTGCGTCACGTAGAGCAGGGCGACGCCGCGCTCCTCCACCAGCCGGCGCAGGAGGTTGAGCACCCCGAGGCGGATGGAGACGTCGAGGCTCGACACCGGCTCGTCGGCGAGGAACACGTTCGGGTTCGCGGCGAGCGCCCGCGCGATCGAGATGCGCTGCAGCTGGCCGCCGGAGAGCTCGTGCGGGTACTTCTCGGTGAACTGCCGTGCGGGGCGGAGGCTCACCTGCGCGAGCAGGTCGTCGATGATCCGCGTCTGCTCCTTCGCCGACGCCGAGGGGTGGTGGATGCGGACCGCCCGGGTGAGGGTGCGGGCGATGGTCGCGACGGGGTTGAAGGAGCCGAACGGGTCCTGGAGGATCAGCTGCACTCGGCTGACGTGCTCGCGCAGCGACCGGCCGCCCTTCACGCGCACGGGCGTGCCGCGGTACCGGATCTCGCCGCTCGTCACGGGGTGCAGCTGGGCGAGCAGCCGCGCGAAGGTCGACTTGCCCGAGCCCGACTCCCCGACGAGCGCCATGATGCGACCGGCGTGCAGGGCGAGCGAGACGTCGTCGGCGGCGTGCACCACGCGCTTGGGGCCGCGCTTGAACAGCTGGCCGCGGGCGGTGAAGTGCTTGGTGACGTGCAGCGCCTCCAGCACCGGGGCGTCGGCGCGCTCCGCGGCGGACGCGGGCGTGGTCTCGATCGTGGTCATCGGGCGTCCTCCATCAGGGCGTCGTCGGCCGCTGAGGCCGGGCGGTCGGGGGCGCTCCCGTCCCCCTCGTAGAGCAGGCAGGCCGCCTCGGCCTGTCGCCACTCGGCGGGACCGGAGAGCTTCAGCAGCTCGGGCACGACCTCGTGGCAGCGGTCGAAGGCGAGCGGGCAGCGGTCGGCGAACGCGCACCCGGCCGGGAGGCGCCGCAGGTCGGGCGGCGATCCGGGGATGCCCGCGAGCTCGCGCTTCGGCCCGGACAGGGTGGGGAAGGAGGCGAGGAGGCCCTGGCTGTACGGGTGCCGCGGGTTGCGGTAGAACTCGGACGCCTCGGCGAGCTCGACGACCCGGCCCGCGTACATCACCGCGATGGTGTCCGAGAGCTCGATGAGCAGGGAGAGGTCGTGGGTGATGAAGACGACCGCGAAGCCGAGGCGGTCCTTCAGCTCGATGATCTTCTCGATGATCTGGCGCTGGATCACCACATCCAGGGCCGTCGTCGGCTCGTCCATCACGATGATCTCGGGGTCGAGCGCCAGGCCGACCGCGATCATCGCGCGCTGGCGCATCCCGCCGGAGAGCTCGTGCGGGTACGCGTTGACACGGTCCGTCTGGATGCCGACCAGGCCGAGCAGTTCGATCACGCGGGCCGCGCGATCGGGCGCCGACATCCCCGGCCGGTGGGCGCGCAGCACGTCGTCGAGCTGCGCGCCGACGGTGAGCACCGGGTTCAGCGCGTGCATCGCCGACTGGAAGACGATCGACAGCTCCTCCCAGCGGAAGTCGCGCAGGTCAGCGTCGCTCATCCGCAGGATGTCGGTCTGCGAGCCGTCGGGGTTCGTGTAGAGCATCCGGCCGCTCGTGATCTGCGCCGGCGGCTTGTGCAGCCGGGTGATCGCGTAGGCGAGCGTGGACTTGCCCGAGCCGGACTCGCCGGCGATGCCGAGCACCTCCCCGCGCCGCAGCGTCAGCGACACGTCGTTGACCGCCGGGGTGACGGAGTGCTCGCCGACGTAGTCCACGTGCAGGTTCTCGACCGACAGGATGACGTCGCTCGTCGCCGGGTCGAACGGCCGGTGCGGCGGTCGCTCGCCGCGCACGCGGGCTCCGCGGCGGACGGTCTTCGTCCGCTGCGCCCGGGCCTGCGCCTTCTGCGCCTTCCTGGTGCCGATGCCCGCCTGCCGCAGCCGCGGGTTGATGAACTCGTCGATGCCGAAGTTGACCAGGGACAGGCCCGTCCCGAGCAGCGCGATCGCGAGGCCGGCCGGCACGAACCACCACCAGGCGCCGGTGAGCATCGCGCTCGACACCTGCGCCCAGTAGAGGATCGTGCCCCACGACCACTCCGTCACATTGGTCAGGCCGAGGAACGCGAGGCTCGCCTGCGTCAGGATGGCGCCCGTGACCGTCCCGAGGAAGCTCGCCGCGATCACGGCGATCTGGTTCGGGAAGATGTCGCGGAAGATGATGCTCGACGTGCGCTCGCCGGTCGCCCGGGCGGCCTCCACGAAGTCGCGCTTGCGGAGCGAGAGCGTCTGGGCGCGCAGCACCCGCGCTCCCCACGCCCAGCCCGTGATCGAGATGACGAGGATGATGCCGAGCGATCCCGACTTCGGGAGGTACGACGCCAGGATGACCGTCAGCGGCAGCGCCGGGATGACGAGGAAGACGTTCGCGAGCAGGGAGAGCAGCTCGTCCGAGAGGCCGCCGAGATACCCGGCGGCGAGGCCCACGAGCACCGACAGCAGGGTCGCGATGATCGCGGCGCCCACGCCGACGAGCAGCGAGATCTGGGTGCCGTAGAGCATCTGCGAGAAGACGTCCTGCCCGGTCTGCGTCGTGCCCATCCAGTGCTCCGGGCTGGGCGGCTGCAGCGTCTGCTTGCTGACGGCCGAGGGGTCGTACGGCGCGATCCAGGGCCCGATGACGGCGAGCACGCAGAACACGGCGACGATCACGATGCCGGTGAGGGTCCACGGTCGGCGGAAGGCGCGCATCCAGGCGAAGCGCGAGGTGGGGGTGTCGGTCTCGCCGGACTCGGCCTCGGCGACGGTGGCGGTGGTGATGGCCATGGTTTCGCTCTCAGCTCTCTCGGGTGCGGGGGTCGAGGAAGACGTACAGGAGGTCGGCGAGCATGTTCGCGATCAGCACGGTGATGGTGATGACCAGGAAGATGCCCTGCATCAGCGGGTAGTCCTGCGCCTGCGCCGCCTTGAACAGCACGGTCCCGATCCCCGGGTAGTTGAAGACCACCTCGGTCACGATCGAGCCGCCGACCACGAACCCGAGCGACATCGCGAAGCTCGAGAACGAGGGCAGGATGGCGTTGCGCGCGGCGTAGGTCACCATCACCCGGCGCTTGGAGAGGCCCTTCGCCTCGGCGAGGCGCACGTAGTCCTCGCTGAGGGTGGTGACCATCATGTTGCGCATCCCGATCAGCCAGCCGCCGATGGAGGCCACGACGATCGTGAGCGCCGGGAGGATCGCGTAGTAGGTGGCGCTCCCGATGAAGCCGAGGTTCCAGCCGATCGTCTCGGTCACCGAGTAGCCGCCCGACAGCGGGAACCAGCGCAGGATGATCGAGAAGATGAGGACCACGCAGATCGCGAACCAGAAGTAGGGGATGCTCGACAGCAGCGTCGTCACCGGGATGAGCCCGTCGAGCCAGCTGCCGCGCCGCCAGCCGACGATCATCCCGAGCCCGGTGCCGATCACGAAGCCGAGCACGGTGCACACCGTGATGAGCACGAGCGTCCAGCCGATGCTGCTGGCCAGCACCTCCGACACGGGCGTCGGGTAGTAGGCGTAGGAGATGCCGAGGTCGCCGGTGAAGAGGTTCTTCCAGTAGTCGAGGTACTGCTGCCACAGGCTGGCGTCGCTCTGCCCGAACAGCACGCGCAGCGCCTCGATGGCCTGCGGCGACAGCTTGCCGTGGAACTTGGCGATCAGGGCGTCGGCCGGGCTGCCGGGCATGATGCGCGGGAGCAGGAAGTTCAGGCTGATCGCCGCCCAGGCGGTGATCAGGTAGAAGACGGCTCGTCTCAGG